>JAUXKD010000015.1 GCA_030624445.1 Candidatus Aenigmatarchaeota archaeon | reverse complement strand
CTTTTCCTTGAATTTTTTTGCCCATTCCGGAGTCGACGCAATGAAGACAGGCATACAGTTTATGATGCCGCATCCCGCTTCCAGGGCGGCCTTTGCATAAAACATTGTGGCATCTTCAGAGCCCACAGGCATGTAGTTTATCAGGACATCGGCCCCGCTCTCTTTGAGTTCCTTTGCAACATCGTCGGTTGAGTCATCGGATAGGGCGAAGGTCCGATCTTCCGGGTGCTCGTTCATGTGGGCTGCGACGCCGTCGAGCACGGGACCCTTCTTGACTTCAACTCCCAATTTCGGGACATCCTTATGGAACACGGTGGTGCAGTTGGGCTTTGCGAATATCGCTTCGCCCAGATCCTTGCCAACCTTCCTTTTGTCGATATCGAACGCGGCGACCGGTTTGATATGCTTTATGAGATAACCTCCGAAGTTTGTATGCATCAGGCCCGGTACCTCACCCTCTTCGGCGCCTTTGTAATAGAACAAACCCTGTATGAGGCTGCTTGCGCAATTCCCGACTCCCGCAACCGCGAATCTTATTTCCTTCGGCATAGTATTTTACCTGTATAAAATATAGCCGGCAATACTTATATATTTTATGCTGGTAAAATAATAAATTACCATGCACGGCAAACTGATGAAGAGGCTCAATGACCTGAACACAAAGGACTGCCTCTGGATGTACATTCTCAGGATACTGCAGGACAAGCCGACCCACGCCTACATGCTCAGAAATGAGATAGAAAGGCGCTTCGGTTTCAGGCCGGGGACGGTTACAGCGTACAGGGTACTGTATCATCTGACCGGCAGGGGGCTCGTCGTCAAGAAGGCCGAAGGCAGGAGAAAGGTCTACAGTGTAACCGGGGACGGAAAGGACGAACTCAGAAAGGCCGTTGAATTCTACAGAAGACGGGCGGAAATGCTAGGCTGAATCCGAGGGCTTTCCTATGAATCCCAGCTTTGCGACCGTGGAAACCGAATGGATGAGCGGGTTCGACTTCTTGCCGGACGCCTTTGTTTTCCTTTTCTCTATGGCCTTTCCCAGATCCCCGATCTCTGAAATGTCCGCTATCGTGTAACCATTCCCAACCTCGAAGGTGCAGTGGGCGTCCGAACCCCCTGTCATAGCGATCCTGTTCTTCCTCGCGAATTCGAGCGCTTTCTTGTTGAACCTGTTGAACACGGCCCTGGAGTTCAAAACCTCTACGGCGTCGAAGTCCTTCTTGAACTCCTCAAGCCTTTTGAAAGCGTTCCTCAGGACGTCAAAAGGGTGAGCCACGACAAGAATCCCCCCTTGTTCCCTTATCTTATCCCTGACATCGGGGAACTCCCCCGGAGTTATCTCATCATTCAGAAAGAGGCCAATGACCTCCCCGATTTGGGCCCCGTTCTGGAATATCTTTATCTCCTCACCCAGGATTACCCCCAGTTCGTATTTCTTCCCGGCTTTTGCTACCCTTTTCCAGGCCCCGGTCGTATTGTGGTCCGTTATTGCAATCCCCTGCATGCCTTTGGTCTTGGCGGCTTTCACGAGCTCCTCGGGGCTCTGTGAGGCATCGTCCGAATAATATGTATGGGTATGCAGATCTATTTTCATAAGATTCATTTACCCGGTTCATTAAAAAAGTTAAAAATGAAAAGCCCAACCCGGCAGAAGACGCGATCGCGCTTTCACCTCTTCCCAAGGGAAATCTTCTTCTTGCCGGATTTTATGGTTCCCGACACCCTCAAAACATGGAATATGACCCTGTCGTCGCCTATCTGGTGAATCAATGCGAGGGACATCTTTACGTCATCCAACGCAGAGGGCGGGCACGTCAGCCAGCCGGTCCGGACTTTCGCGTCCCACAGGTTCTTGATTATCCTTATGTTCGCAGACGAGAATCCCTCCTCCCCCATCCAGTTGAGAATCGAATTCGTGACGGCACCCCTCATACTGCTGTAAAGGATAGGCCTTTCGGAATGAACCCTGAACGTGACGTATCGCTTCTTGTTCCTCAGGCTGGGCATACTCTTCAGCTTCATTCTATTCAACCTCGACCCCCGGTTGAACCCATTTCCCGCCTAACTTCTTCCTGTTGTTCTCGATCATCTTTCCGGAAAGCGCTTCTTTTATCGCGGGTTCTTCAAACCCCAGCAGCCTGCCGAAGGCCGTGAGTTCGAAGGGGGCTCTCATGTCCCACTCGGACACGGACCCGCTGGTGATCACGAACGGTGCCCTGAACTTTTTCACGAGTTTCGCGTTTTCTCTCATCCGGGAAAATATCCTGCTCCTCTGCACGCCTGATGAGTGCAGCAGCTGCCTGAAATCGAACCCCAGCGCCACGTTATTTTTTGCGGCCAGCTTCACCATGACGTGGTCTATCCTTGCACCCTCAACTGTGACCAGGATGTCTATTTCGGGAGTTTCCACGGCCGCCCTGTTGACGTCCTCGTTGAGGCCACTGGCGACAATTATCTCGAACCTTTTCCTGTTCCTGACGGCCTCTTTCTTCACATTCTGAACCTTCTCGGTTTCGATGAGTAATCCCTTCACAGGATCGATTTTGCCCATTCCCGCCGGCCCATCTTTCAGCAGGCACAGGCCGCCCCATCCAAGCTCGGCGGCCATTCCCGGCATCCCGTCCGCGTAATCAAAAACGCAGTAATCGTAGAATTTCATAAGAAGGAATTGCCTTCCGAATTAAAAAATGAAGAGGACACAAAGCACTTTAATCCCCTTCCGAAGATATGGATATGGGTCCGCAGGAAGACCGGGAGAGGCTGATAAGCACACTCATCGATGAAGGAGACCCCACGAGCGAGAAGGTCATCCAGGCGTTCAGGGAGACACCGAGAGAGGGATTCATATCCGAAAATGACGCCAGTTTCGCATACGCTGATTATCCACTTGAAATAGGGCACGGCCAGACCATATCGGCTCCGCACATGGTGGCGATAATGACCGAGCTGCTGAAGCTGAGACCCCGGGACAACGTGCTGGAAATAGGCGCGGGGTCTGGATACCAGGCGGCCATACTGTCAAGGCTGGTTAACCGTGTTTACAGCATCGAAGTCGAGGGTGAACTCGCCGTGTTCGCCAAGAACAACCTGGAAAGGGCAGGAATCAGGAACGTCCGTGTGATTATGGGGGACGGGGGCAAGGGGCACCCGGCGGGAGCTCCCTATGACAAGATAATAGTCTCGTGCGCAACGCCCGAGATTTTCCAGTCCTGGAAGGAGCAGCTGGCCGTTGGCGGGATATTGATAGCGCCCGTCGGAGGGTTTTACAGGCAGGAACTCATTCTGCTTAAGAAAACAAAAAAGGGCTTCAACCAGGAAAACCACGGTGAATGCATCTTTGTACCGCTCAGGCCGGGATAGGCATGCTGATCGTTTCCGTTCAGCGATTTTTTTAGAAAATAACACTCATACAAAAATCAAGATTTTCCATCTTCACGGTTTCATACTTCCAACATTAAAATCGCTATTTAGAGGGCAATAGGAAGCTTTATAAATAGATAAATTAACTACTAAAGAGAAATAAATAGGTGATAAAATGGGCGTAGCCAACAGTTTCGATAACGCCATGAGAGAACTGGAAGCAACAGGGTTTGAAATAGGAGAAACAAACAGCGGTATTACTACGATAAGTTATAGAGACGGGAGAATGTACGAGTTGAGGGATAATGACACAGGAATTTCTATTTTCATGCCAGGAAAAGAAGATCCGGAATATCTGGCCAGTGATATCATTGAACAACGAAAAGCCGCAGAGAATGTTGGAATGGAAGACCCAAAAATATTCAGACTTGGTAACATGAACATCTATCTTTCTGGAAAGGACAGCGATGAATCCGGTGTGGCTAAGTTCCCTAGGGACTACGTAAACAGATGGTATCCAAAAGTCTTGCCTGTCAGAACCTTGGAACAAAGAATAACCTCTATGGTATCGGCCGGTGATGAAAATCCTGTCATATTCCCAAAGGCTGAGCGGCATGAATACAAGGGAGGACCTTTCGTTGTTCAGGAAAGGAGAAAGCTCGGAAAAAAATTGAGTGACTGTCTAAAAAAAGGCGAAACTTCTGACGTTGAAGAAATCATGAGGAACCTTTATAAATTTCATCAAAGAAGTGCGAAACCGCTGGATAAGGAATCAACTGAGCGCATCGAATCTCTTATCAGGTCTGTATGGGATGGTGAAAAGGAAGCGTACGGTAAATTGACAGATATGGATTTGCAGGCTCATCATTGGTTCACCGGTTATTGGCTGGACGCATTGGAGAGTAAAGGTTATTACAAGGGTGTGAAGAAGGACATCAGACCACCTGAAGCAGGCGAAATCGGAAGAATCCTTGGAGATTCGAAGGTTGACAACCTTTGGAAAGGACAGACATTGTCAGCTGACACCGAGACATACGGCTCTGGACCCCCACCTAGGGATGTGAGCGCTATTGTTGAGTGGACGATATACAAGGGCAGAAAAGATGATGCAAGGAATATTCTGAAAATTGCACAAAGCCTCTATGGTGACAAGTTCGCTGAAGATGTTATTCATGTCGTTTTGGCTGTGAAGTCATCTGAGATGTACAATGTGCATACCGGTTTGGATAAAGGCACAGACGACAAGCGACTTCAGATCGATGACACGTTAAAACTTTACAATGAGTTCACAGTCTGAATTTTATTCGCAGGCACATTATTTCAACCGCTTCAACGTACTTTTTTCTATCAGCAGAAATCACTGAGGCTTCCGGGCTTCCTGTACATAGGCTTCCCGCCGGCTTTCTTCATGCCCTTGAGAATGGCCTTCATCCTCTTTTCCTTGTGGTGGGACGTCCAGAAATATCCCTCGTCCCTGGTATCCTCGGTAATAAGCATCACGACCTTCCCGATGCTGGCCCTACCAACTCTTCCTCTTCGCTGGATCGAGCGCAAGGGGCTGGGAACGGGCTCGTAGAAGATCGCGAGGTTTGCGCTGGGTATGTCAAGGCCCTCCTCGCCCACGGAGGTGCACACGAGGATGTTGTAGTCGCCCTCCCTGAACCTTTCTATCGTTTCCAGCTGCTGCTTCTGCGTGACACCGCCTTTCTGGCCAACGAACCTGACAGGTCTTGCGTTTTTTATTCCCAGGATGGACTTGACTATTTCATCGACGCTAGCCCTGTAGTTCGCGAAGATTATGATCCTCGACCGCGGGCTCCTTTTCAACTCCCTCTCCGCTATCGAACAGAGCTTTGATATCTTGGGATGCCTGGACCCCTTTTCCGAAAGTTCCTTCGTCAGCTTGATGGCCTTCTTTATCCCTTTCTCGTTATTCACAACCTTCGATGCCTTCGTCTTGTCCTTTTCCAGTTTGTTCCAGTACAGCTCCAGCGGCCTTATTCCCTGGGTTTCCAGAAGGCCGAGCGCATGCTCCAGCTTTATGCACTGCGTGACTATGGACACTGCGGCAAAAGCGGACCTGTTCCCGGTCCTGATTTTCCCCATGAACTCCCCCTGCAATGCAAGCAGGTCTTTCTTTGTCACCAGCCTGATGGGCTTCGTGTAACCGAATTTGCGCAGGTGCCCCAGTTTTTTCTGATAGACCCCGTTCATCAGGTTTCTTATTTCCAGGAAAGACGGAGGCAGGGCGACCCTCACTTGGTCCATTTCCTTGTGCTTCACATAAGGCTTGACGTCAGCGTCTCTCTCTGTCCTCACGTCCACCACCTGGATGCCCAGGTTGCGGTATATCTCGTCTATTTTTTCATGGCTCGCCCCCGGTGAGGCGGAGAGCGCGAGTATCCTCCCGTGCTCGGCCTCCTTCATGTAGTGGTCGGCTATGTAGGGATAGGCGTAACCCCCTATGGAATGGTGGGCCTCGTCGACCACAAGCAGCGAAAAGTCCGAAAGGCTCAGCCTGCCCGACTTGATGTCGTTCCTGATGGTCTGCGGGGTCGCGAATATGATCTTTTTCTTTTCGTACAGCCCGGCCCTTTCGCGCGGCTTCACATCCCCCGTGACGACCTGGAACTGATCCTCGTCAACTTTCAGGAATTTTTTGAAGCTGGAGAAATGCTGCGAGGTGAGGGGCCTCGTAGGCGAAAGGACGAGTATCCTGTAACCTGGAAGAACCTTAAGCCTGTGCGCCGCGAGCATTATCGCTATCGGCGTCTTGCCGAGTCCTGTAGGAAGAACCACCAGCAGATTGTTGTCTACGGCACTTCCCAGTATTCTCTGCTGGTACGTCCGGGTCTGAAGGACCCCCGGCCTTATGAAGGGATGTTCCACGAATTCGCTCATTTTTAAAATAGGAATGGTTTAATTTAATAACATGACCAAAAAAACGCTCGGCATTGTGGAGAAAGTGAAGATTGTGGGCAGGAATGAAAAGGAGGCACTTGCCCTCATCGATACGGGAGCGAAGCTGACATCAGTAGACTTAGGGCTGGCGGGCGAGACTGGCATCGGGCCCGTGAAACGGGTCACCAAGATCAAGACCGCCTCCAAGAATTTCGGGGCCAGAAGAGCGGTGCTTCATGCGAAAATAGAGATCGGGGGCAGGAGGTTCGAGACGGAGGTCAACTTCCAGGACAGGTCCCATATGACATTCCCGGTCCTCATAGGCAGGAACATCCTGACCGGAAACTTCCTTGTCGACGCCGGAAAAAACCTTGATATGTTCAAAGAGATCGCGACCAAAAAGAAAACCCTTTCCGAGTACGAATAGTTTCTTTTTAAGGCGGTGATTCAATTAAGCGCTGCTGACTGATAACTATGGAGATAGCAATACTCGGTCCTGGGGAGGGTGTCGCAAGCCACTCCACAAAGAGACTGCTGCAGGAGGCCAGGAAACTCTTCAGAAAATGCGAACTCATTCCCGTGGCGGACGTCAAGCTCAGGGTTAACGACGGCATGGACGCCGTCTGGGGCAAGGAGAGTCTCCAGGGTTACGACTACATTCTTCCAAGGATAGATTCCAAGAGGGCGCAGATAGGATACCACGTGATGCGGTTTCTGGACGAGACGGACGTTCGAAAGCCTTATTCCGCCCAGACCATATTGACGGCGCACAACAAGTTCCTCACCCTTATAGAACTGGTCAAAAGGGGGATACCGGTCCCTGAAACCTGGATCACGGGTTCCAAGGAGACCGCAGGTAAAATCATAGACAAGCAGAAGCTCCCGGTGATAATGAAGCTTCTTTCAGGTTTCGGCGGGGAAGGTGTCATGATAATGGAGAGCAAGGAAGCCGCGAAAGCCACGATACACACCATGAAAACCCTTAAACAGGAGATACTGATAGAAGAATACTTGCCGAACCCCGGGGAAGACATAAGGGGCATTGTGGCTGGAGACGAAGTGATAGCGTCCTTCAAGAGGATAGCCAGCAAGGGCGAAAAGAAGGCGAACATACACCTGGGCGGCAGGGGGGTGGACTTCAGGCTCACTCCCGAGATGGAAGAGATAGTCCTCAAATCCGCGAAGGCCATCGGAAGCAAGATATGCGCCGTCGACCTGGTGGAGAGCAAGGGAAAAGTCTACGTGATAGAGACCAACATAAACCCCGGGCTTAAAGGGATAGAGAAGGCCAGCACGATCAACGTGGCGCAAAGGATAATGGATTACGTTAAGGGCGAAGTGAAGAAATAGCCCGAAACTCTCTGCAGCTTTACGATTGCCGAAACGGTCATCATCTCAGCATATCGATTTCCACCAAGTGAAAAACAATCCCACGGATATCCCAAAACCTTTTTATAATCGGAATTCAATTTGAGCATATACGGCGATTCCAATGACTTTGTGCATACTCGGTCATGAAAAGACCGAGAGCAACATAAAACTGCTTGAAGAAGCCAAGAAGGAATTCAAATCCGTGTTCTTCGTACCTATCGAAAGCATAGGTGTAGGCCTGAACAAGGATTTCAGCATAACCTACAG
>JAUXKD010000030.1 GCA_030624445.1 Candidatus Aenigmatarchaeota archaeon | reverse complement strand
GGCTGTAAGAATCGTACGTATCTTGTGTCCTATCAACTCCTTCAGAGCGAGCTCGATCATAATTATTAACTGACTACACTGACGTCAAGCATTTTGATCTGCCAGGGGGTACGCTTGGCGATCTTGGTGTCATGCGTGACTATTATGACGGTTTTTCCTGTCTTTTTGTGAAGGCTCTCCAGGAGTCCCATTATTTCCTTTCCGGTTTTCGTGTCCAGATTCCCAGTCGGCTCGTCAGCCAGTATAACTTCCGGATCGTTAACCAGAGACCTCGCGATCGCGACCCTCTGCTGCTCACCGCCGGACAGCTCGTTCGGCTTATGGCCCGTTCTCTCTCCCAGACCCACTTTTTTCAAAAGTTCCTTCGCTCTCCTCTGGGATTCACTCCTTCCGTGCCCGCTGAACCTCATCGGCAGCGAGATGTTCTCAAGGGCCGTTAAACCCGGTATGAGGTTGTAAGCCTGAAAGACGAAACCTATCTTTTCCCTTCTTATCATGGCGAGCTCGTTATCATTCATCTGCGAGACTTCCTTCCCATCGATGAGCACTCTCCCTTTCGTGGGCGTATCAAGGCAGCCCATAATGTGCATAAGGGTGGATTTCCCTGAACCCGAGGGTCCTAGGATGGCCGCGTGTTCGCCTTTCTCTATCTCGAGATTGACGCCCCTGAGGGCGTTCGTCTCCACACCCTTCATGGTGTAAACCTTCCAAACATCTTTCATCTCAAAAGTCTTGCCCTTCATACCCATCATCCAAAACTAGATCGGCTATTTTTTCGTTCGCTTTCTCAGTCTCCACAAGTAGAAACTCTCAAGCACGAGGATCACTATCAACACGGTAGCCAATGGTGAAGTGTTCGCCCCGGTCGTTTCCTGCGCACTGGCAGATTGTTTTATCGTGACCGGGAATTCCTTGACGAAAAATTCATTGTCCTCGTCGAGATAGGAGACGTTAATGACGGCACCACCCAACCTGAATCCCTGGAAACGGATGGTCTTGTGTTTTGTCGGTTTGAGCTCGTTAGCCACCGAAGAATCCTTGATCTCGCCGTCCTGGACTAATGCTATCTTTAAGGCCTTAGCGTTGCCAGTTCCTATGTTCTCGATGTCCACCTTGTAGTCCGAATTGTCGATTTTGGCGCTCAGCAGCTCTATTACCGGGTTTCCCTTAACAGGGATACCGAGATCGTGTGTTTCCGTCTGTGTTTCCCCGTTTTCATCTTTGTAGTCGATTGTGAGGGTGGACATGTAGGTCTTGGATACTGCGGCAATATCGATTTTCAGATTGAACACGGCAGTCTTCTCCTCGCCGGGAACGATTTTACCTATGTAAGACACGCCGCCAGACAGAAGAGGCACGATGAGGGATTCTCCCGTCTCTGCGTCTGTTACAGACGCCAGACTGAGTTCAGTCTGTGTGGCCTCTCCGGAACCCTCGTTCTTTATCACCATAATTATTTCCACCTCGTCCCCGGGTTCCATGCTCTCGGGAATGGTCTGGATGTCCTCAATGACGAATTTGGGGACCCCCCGAACGTTTACCGGGATTTTTTTCACAACGTACATGGAACTCGCCACCCCCGTGTAATACCTGAATTCGATGTCGTAAGTTGCCGAAACGGCCGTTTCGTCGACCTTGAGCTTGTATGACTGGGTCACGGTATCGAATGCATTGACCCTGCCGAATGTCTTCTTGCTTTCCTGGCCTAGAAGCAGAGTGAAAGGACTGCTTGGTATGATTTCAAGCGTGATGCTCTCGGAACCGCTTCCGTTGTTTTGCAGGCCCAATTCCAAACTTACCACCTGACCCGGCTCCACCGGAAAAGGAGTCTGCTTCGTCAGAATCAGACTTATCATCGCGATGCCCTGAGCGGAAACCAACGAAGCCTGGGCTGCCATGAATATAAACAACACAGAAGCTACTAAGATAAAACCTGATTTTTTCATACCAACATTCCTTGACATGTTTGTATTTTGATTTATTAAATATTTCCCCCCTTGGCCTACCTTTTTGTTCATCATCTCTCCCCCTTCAAGTCTTCATTCCCTCTTTCGCTTGCACATTTTCAAACATTTCAATCATTTTTTTCATTATTCGACCCGTGATCAGTACCTGATCATAATAATTTTCTACGATCTTCAGCTCCGCCTTCGAATCTTCCGATTTCTCAAGCTTATACCTTTCGATGATACCGGGAACCCTTTTTTTTAACATCGATGTATTGTTTTCAATAATTTTCAGGGTTTGCATGAATAACGAAATCATATCCTTTTCAATGTAAAAGTACACCTTTTTCGATTTGGGTTTCTTCGATCTTTTTATCAAGCTTGACCTCACCAATAATTTCATCGCGGTACTTATTGCTGACAGGCTGTAACCCGTCCTTTTTGCCAGTTCGTCCAGTGAAACCACCCCCGGTTCAATGAACAGGATACCGATTATTTTCGATGTCAACTCGTCAATACCCTTGAGCCTGTTGATTTCAGCGATAAGTTCGATGAATTCGTTTTTGGGTGATTCCCCCATCATATCACACATCTTTCTTGATTTTCACAATTTTGTGAATTTTCATTATATTATGAAATATGTAAAACTTATATTTAAACGTTTCGGTTCTATCGGCGAACTTCTAAATCTTCAGAAAGAGCCACAACGGCCCTTTTAAATTTAAGCCAGCAATATGCATATTATTTAAATTCGCAGGATTAATCATTTAAGTCAAACAGTTAATTGAGATGTGATACGATGGCAGAGGAAAAAGAAAAGAAAGACGCAAGTGAAAATGCAGAGGAAGATGAAAAAGAAGAGGCAAAGGAATCTGCAGAAAAAGAACCAAAACAGGCGAAGCCCGCGGAGAAGAGCGGTCCTAAAAAGATAATCAGAATGGGCGAGAAAGACATTGACGGCAACCTGACGGTTCACAGGGCCCTGCGGGAAATAAGCGGGGTCAGCTTCGTTTTTGCGAACGCGGTATCCAAATTATGCGGCATCGGTAAAAAGAAAGTGGGTGACCTGTCAGACGAAGAGAAGAAGAAGATTGAAGACATGATTTCAAACCCAGCAAAGCACGGCGTTCCAAGGTGGATGTACAACAGAAGGTTCGATCCCGAGAACGGGGAAGACATGCATGTCGTTTCAAGCAAACTCGAATTGAGGAGGAAGATGGATATAAACGAGCTGAAGAAAAGGAAGTGCTACAGGGGCATAAGGCACACCCAGGGATTGCCCGTGCGCGGCCAGAGAACAAGAAGCTCGTTCAGGAAGTCAGCCTCGGTCGGAGTCAGCAGATCGAAAGCCAGAAACAAGTGAACATGAAGTTTAAGTGATTGTTATGAGAAAGACGAGAAAGAAATTCAAGAACCCGCGGATGTCCTGGAATTCGGAGGAAATAGGTGCAAGAAAGGACCTGATCCGTGAGTTCGGGTTGAGAAGAAGGAAGGAAATACTCATAGCGCAAGAAGTACTCAGGAATTTCAGGAGAAGGGCGAGGGAGCTGATTGCCGAGCAGGACGAAGAGAAGACGAAGGTCCTGCTGGACAAACTGGTGAAAATCGGCCTTCTCGAAAAAGGACAGGGCCTTGACGATGTCCTCGCGCTGAGCGTGAACGACATACTCGGAAGGAGGTTGCAGACGATCGTATTGAAAAGGGGGCTTGCGACCACGTCAAAGCAGGCAAGGCAGTTCATAACGCACGGCCACGTTACCATAAACAAAAGGGCGATCCAGTCCCCGTCTTACATCGTGCAGTCCGCGGAAGAGGCCAAAATAATTGTTCATGACGTCCAACCACAATCCCAGAATAAGGGTGATAATAATGAAGGATGATAAATGGGGAATCGCCCACATATATTCGAGCGAGAACAACACGATCGTCCACATCACGGACATAAGCGGGGCAGAGACCATATCCAGGATTACCGGAGGCATGGCTACCGACAGGGACAAGGACAAAGGTAAGGCTTTCCCGGCCATGAAAGCTGCGAGAAGGGCCGCCGAAGAGGCAATTGAAAAGGGAATCAGGGGCGTGCACCTGAGGATAAGGGCCCCCGGCGGACACAAGAAGAAAATCCCTGGAGAGGGGGCGCAGCCCGCCATCAGGGGACTCGTTAGGACGGGCCTGAGGATAGGCAGGATAAAGGACGTCACCCCGGTCCCGCACGATACCACGAGAAAGCCTGGCGGGAGAAGGGGCAGAAGGGTCTGAGGAGCCTTTAGGAAAATCATATTCGAACAGCTGAGACAAGGTTACATTACAAATCATTAGTGGATTTGGGACCGAATTCACCGGAGGAGAGACTTTATGTCTAAGACACACAAACCCGTGAAAGGAAGCAGGGCATTCTGGCCGAAAAAGAGAGCCAAAAGAATATACCCCTCTGTCAAATCCGTCCCCGAAACGAAGGGGGAAAAGACAGTCCCGCTCGCTTTTGCCGGCTACAAGGCGGGAATGACGCAGGTCAGCTACATCGACATTAAGAAGGACTCACCGACCTCGGGAAAGGAGAAAGTGGAAGCCGCCACGGTTCTCGACTGCCCACCTCTTATGATCTGCGGGATCAAGATTTACAGGAAAGGCCCGGAGGGCCTGATCAACGAAGGCACAGTGTGGGATGAGAATCTTTCGAAGGACCTGCAAAGGAAGCTCGACATACCCAAGAAGCCCCACATGAAAAAGGAGCTTATCGGAAAGAAGCTCGATCAGCTGGCCGAGGTCAGGATCTTGGTCAGCACGCAGCCGAGAGGGTCCGGGCTCGGGAAAAAGAAGCCCGAGGTATTCGAGATACCCCTTTCAGGCGATGTCGAGAAACAGTGGGCGTATGCCCTGGAAAAGCTGGGCAAAGAGATCGTGCCGGCCGACGTATTCTCCCAGGGCGAGGTCATTGACGTCAAGGCCATCACGAAAGGAAAGGGTTTTTCGGGCGTGGTGAAGAGGTTCGGCGTGAAAATCAGGAGCAGGAAGGACGGGGGCAAAAGGAGGCACATCGGAACCATGGGCCCCGTTACCCCGGGAAGAGTCCTTCCGGGAAAGATCGCCCAGGCTGGGCAGCTGGGATTCCAGACGAGGACCGAGTACAACAAGAAAATACTGAAGATAGAGGAAGACGGCATGGAGCCGAAGGGCGGCTTCGTGAATTACGGCAAGGTCCCGAAGAACTACATACTTCTGGAGGGGTCCGTTCCCGGTCCCAAGAAAAGGCTCGTACTGCTCAGGAAGGCCATGAGATGGAGCGAAAACCCCGCACCAACTGAGATAAAGTACATCTCTCTCGATCCCCAGAATTAGTAACGCACTTGAGTGAACAGAATTTTCTCTCCCGGGAACCATAAGCTAATACTGAGATAACTTTTCAGGAACCAATCAATTCACTCGTGCTCCAGTGAGAACAAGTCAATTATGAAGATTGCAAATGGTATAAAGAGGATCAGAAGAATTATCAGAATGATAACGATTACAGGGCTTGAAAGGCTTATCGGGACATTGCTGGAGACCGAAACTGCGATGACTGATAACAGAATGACTGAAAGTATGATTGCGAGCACTAGTATGTAGATGTTGCTGAAAATTGCCCAGATTAATTCCCCTATTCCTAAGAAAAAACCATACACCGGGGAGAAGATCCATGCCAGGATAATCAATATGATTATTATCACGATGATAATCGCCCACAAAGCGACCGCAGCAAATGCATCAATGGTTATGCCGGAAGTTTTAACACCTTCGCCTATCAGATAGAATATCGAACCAAGAAGCGAGAGCACGATCATGATAACGATGGCCACCACCGCGTAGCCCCACTTGCTCTCGTGGTAAGCCTCTTCCCTCGTTTTCCAGACTCCCATAGGAAATACTTACTTCCGGTGAAATATAAAAGGCGAAATTGCATCTTCATGAGCACCAATTCCGTATCCGCCCTTTTTTTATTTTTTACTGCCGAATTGATTGTATGGCTGAAAAACTCGGCATAATGGTTGTGTCTTCCGGTTCCAGGGGAGCTTCGATTATTGATACCCTTTACCGAAGCGAGGATTACGACCCGGTTTTATTCATTGTAGACAATTACGCCAATCCACATAACATCGCTATTGCCAAGAAAAGTGGCGGGATTCACCAGGTAGTCGATGGGCTTGCCGTCGAGGGAATATCACACTTTGCAAAAAAATACGAAAAAGAAATAGATTTCGGGATAGTCGGTCCTGAAGGTCCCATAATTGCCGGAGTAAAGGATGTTATCGAAGGAAGCACCAGGAT
>JAUXKD010000080.1 GCA_030624445.1 Candidatus Aenigmatarchaeota archaeon | reverse complement strand
GAGGCCAATACCTTCAGGCAGAATGAGACCATCCATTTGCCTTCTTTATTCATTCACACTCTATGCTCTTTCATTATATCTAGCTTCATTGATAAGTACAATTTTCTTTACAATTTTATTTTTTGCCTTAATTGTGACAGTGTCATATTCGATACCCCCAATAAGATTGAAACAAAGAACATTTTTAACTAATCTTTCTGTGGGAATCCATTATGGACTTTTACCATTTTTGGCAGGTTGGGTTCTTTTTCAACCACTATCGAATACTCCTTGGATATTAGCGGGATTAATAACATTATTAGCAATAGGTGCTGTATCGATAAAGGATTTCGAAGATTACAGGGGAGATAGGATATTCAGAATTCATACTTTCCCAGTCCTCTACGGTCTTAAAAAAAGTGCGATGATAAGTTCTTTTCTCTTGGTACTACCGTTCTTGTTATTCTTGTTATTCATTTTTTCGGGCTTATTGGATATGAAATATTTACTAATAATCATCGGGTTGGTGTGGGCTTTAGGAATATCTAGCTCTTTAATTAGAAACCCCAATGAAAGTAACGGAAGAAATTTACTAAAACAAGCAATATTGCTTGGAATGTTTACGGAACTTCTGATAGCTGTCATAGCTATTTAGTATAACCATCTTCATATTCTAAAAAAATATCAGAAATAATTACAAATAACAAAACTTGAAGGAGACGATCAACTCAACTTTTCGTCAAACCCATATCATCCATGGCTTCCAATTCTATTCCTTTCGGGCCCATTTTGAACGGATAGATGTCCTTCCCATGGTTGGTGCGCCTCATCTTCCTTATCTGAAGACTCCTGTTGGTTTCCTGCCCAATCCCCAGATAGTTCATGACTATAATTCCATCCACCACGAATTCCTCGACTCCGAACCTCGAGAGCCCCTTGCCATCCTCCAGCACCTCGGAAGTGACAAAAGACGTGCACCCCACATTCCTCACGGCCCTCATGAGCTTTCCCAACTGCTTCCTTATGGTGGCCTGGTCTTTCATGTAGAGCCCGAGCATCGAGAGGGAGTCCACGACAAGCCTTTTCGCTTTTATGTACTCTATCTGGTTCACGAGCACGGTGCTGACGTCCGTCTCGAATGGGTCGTGGAACATGATCCTGAACAGCCCGCTCTTCTCGTATTTTTCCAGGTCCCAGCCGAACTGCCTCGCATCGGCCTTTATGTCTTCCGGGTCCTCTTCCAGGGAAAGGAACACACAGGGCTCGCCCCTTTTCAAGCCTTCCACGAGAAACTGGAGAGAAAAGATGGTCTTGCCCGTACCCGTTCCGCCCGTTATAAGTGTCATGCTGCTCTTCAACAGCCCGCCTTCCATGAGGGGGTCCAATTTGGGAATCCCCGAAGCAATTCTCAATACCACAATATATCCTTGTTATGCTTACTTAAATTTTTAATCTGACAACAAAAACAACTTAAATAAATCCGGGGAATATAATGGTACTTATGAGTTCTGACACCCTGAAATTTCTCGAGGAGAAAAAGGCCCTCATAGACGGGATGTTGAGGAAATACATCCCCGGGAAATTCGACAAGGCCCACGTGGAATGGCTTCTGGGTAAACCCAGCTATGACTACACGACCAAGCCCCTGGACAAGGCCCTGGCGGAACCGATCTGGGATTTCCTGGACCGCGGAGGGAAGAGGTGGAGGCCGGCACTGTTTTTACTGTTCACTGAGGCGTTGGGTGGTGACGTTGAGAAGGTCAAGGATTTCACCGCCACGCTCGAACTCCTTCACGAGGGGAGTATCATGATCGACGATTTGGAAGACAGCTCTGACCTGCGGAGAGGCAAGCCCTGCACGCACAAGCTTTTCGGTGTCGACGTCGCGATAAACGCGGGAAATTTCATGTATTTCCTGGCGTTCTTCCCCCTGATCAAGAACAGGGACAAATTCAAGCCGGATGTCCTTCTGAAGGCGTGGGAGGTCGTGCTTGAAGAAACCACGCGTATCCATTACGGCCAGGGAACGGACATAGCATGGCACAGGGGCCTTGCGGATGCCGATTCTGTTAGCGAGAGGGAGTATCTGCAGATGTGTTCCTTCAAGACCGGTGTCCTTGCCAGGCTTGCCGCGAGGCTCGCAGTGATCCTGAACGGCGAAAGCCGGGAACTGGAAGAAAAGCTTGGGACGTTCTCAGAATCGATAGGCATAGCGTTCCAGATACAGGACGACATACTCAACATAGCCCCGAGCAAGGGATGGGGAAAGGAAGCCGGGGACGACATAAACGAGGGAAAGAGGACCCTGCTGGTTATCCACACGCTCCAGAAGGCCGGTAAAGATGACAAAAAAAGGCTGGTGGAGATACTGAACATGCACACGAAAGACAAGAAACTCATCACCGAGGCTATTGGCATCATTAAGAAGCACGGTTCAGTTGAATACGCGAAGGAATTCGCCAGGAAGATGGTCAAGGACGCATGGGCGACCGTCGAGCCTCTGATACCCGAAAACGAGGCTAAGAAGAAGCAGAAGGCCTTTGCGGATTTCATGGTCGAGAGGGAAATTTGAGGTGATTTCTTGGTAATGATCGGAAAAGGCTCCGGTTTCGGTAAGGTCATCCTGTTCGGGGAACATTTCGCGGTTTACGGCCTGCCCGCGATAGCGTCGGCGATCTGTGACCAGACCACGGCGACGATCGAAACGGCCGAACGGTACGAGCTTGTGGACGACAGGCCAGCGACTGAAGGCTACAAGACAAAGAAGAAAGACGAGATGAAGAGTTCGATGAAGCTCCTGCTGGACTTCATGAAGATCGGCGTTGGGAAGACACCGGTGAAGATCACGCTTTCCGGGGACCTCTTCTGCACCAGCGGGATCGGGGCAAGTGCCGCAATGGCGACATCGGTCGCAAGGGCCTTCTCCGAATATCTCGGCCTGGGCCTGGATGACGACAGGATCAACAGGATCTCTTACGAAGGGGAGAAAGGTTCAGCTGGAACGCCGAGCGGCATAGACAACACCTGTGCGACCTTCGGTGGCCTTCTCTGGTTCGTGAAAAACCTCGAAGGCGGGGAAAACACGATAGAGCACATCAGGATAAGGGAGCCGATCGGAATAGTGCTCGGGAACACAGGGCTCTCATCTGTGACGAGCGAGGTCGTCGCTGACGTGCGGAAGGCGAAGGAAGCGGACCCTGAAAAATACAAAAAGCTCTTCGAAGAATACACAACCCTGGTCAAGGATGCGAGACACGCATTGGAGAATCATGATCTGGAGAGGCTCGGAACCCTCATGGACGAAAATCACAGACTTCTCCAGCAAATGGGCGTTTCCTGCGGCGAGGCCGAGGAAATCATAAGGATCGCGAAGCAGAACGGTGCACTGGGAGCGAAGATAACAGGAACCGGGCGTGGAGGTTACGTTATCACCCTTACACCCGGAAAGGGGCTGCAGGAAAAGGTCGCGAAAGCCATCGAGAGCCAGGGTTTCAGGACTTTAAGCACCACTATCGGCTTGTGATACCGAACGGTTCTTCAGGTACTAATCGCAATATTTCCAAGCATTCTTGGGGTTCATCACGAT
>JAUXKD010000109.1 GCA_030624445.1 Candidatus Aenigmatarchaeota archaeon | reverse complement strand
TCTTGTATCCGGAACCGAATAGAAATCCCAGCAACAGTCCTGTCAAAAGTATGCCAGCCATCCCGAAATCCACAAAAGGGATGCCTATGATCGTGGGGGTGGTTGAACCCACGGGAACTCCTATGAGCTGCGATATGAACGTTCTGGGCCCTATTCTCGGTCCTGGAACGATTCGGAGAGAGGAGAGAATACTCGTGTGTATCAGGCCGCCTGAGTATCCGAAAGTGGAGATTCCCATATGATCGACTATGGAAGAAAACACGTATGTTGTGAAAGAAAACCTCTCCATGAAGGATGTGAGGGGAGCCTCTCTGAAAGAAAAGACGGCCACGTTAAGCAACAGAAAAACCAGCGCAAAAACAGACCCGTATTTCACCGCCGTCTTGAGCCTGACCGTGCCTCCCTTGATGTAATATGCGCTGAAAAAGGCTCCCAGCAGAAGGGCGAAGATTTCCGTCCTGTAACCAAGCAAGGATATGAGGAACGTTCCGGCCAAAAGCCAGCCTAAGGCTTCCCTGCCTCTCTTGTTCAAAAGCGAGTCTGAAATCTTTATTATACACGCCGGGACTATCAGGAACGAGAGGTACGTGAAAACTGGCACCATCCTGCTTCTCATAGAGGGAACGAAGAGGGGAACGGTGCCTATGTGTATCAGGTTGACGAATTCCGCAGCCGCGCCTATTATGAACAGAGGGAGACCAAGCTTCCAGACCACGGGATAGCTCTTTCGGCTTCCGGGCCTCGAAAAACGATAGCCCAACAAAAAGGCTGCAAGAAAGATGCCGAACAGCAAGAATGATGGGAAGGTCATGCCGCCGATGCCGAGCAGCATGAAAACTGTGATAAACAGTGGGTACGCCAGGGCCGGTGAAAATATGTCAAATGCAGGGGGATTGATCCTTTTATCTCTGTTTGTAGTAGTTGACGAGTACAGCGCCCATCTCTTCCAAATTTTGCCTAACAGCCGGGATATCGTTTTCATCATCAGCAGACGTGTAGTAATACATGTTTCCTGTCTGGAAATTTCCGTTTTCGATCTTGCTCACGAGGCCTTCTATTTCAGACACTCGGACGGGAACCTTTATGTCCATAATGAATCCCGATTTGAATGGTGTGATTTCTATCCTGTCGAAGGTTATGGAATAGAATTCCTGGTCGGAGTTACGCAGCTCCTGCAAAAGAGTGGGCGGTATGTCAGCGTTGTCGAATGCTATGCTGCCCTTGACCCTTCTGAAGCCGGGCCTGAATGCAAAATTTTCCCCTTTTTCAGGTCCGAAAACGGCCTCAACGGAAATGCCGGGGGAAACGTTGAAGTATATGAAGCTGGCAAGGATGTCCTTGGAGCCCATTGGACCCTCGACTATTCTGTACATGTTTCCGGAGTTCATTGTGAACCAGCCGGGGTGTGTCTCCACTATCCTCCCTTCCAAACGCAAAGGGAGGTTGTTGCTATTGCCTTCCACGGTCACGATGACGTCAAAACCCCTGGATTCAAGGCTTCCGTAGTCCCTGATTGCGTCGTATATCTGGATACCCGTGTACCTGAAGACAGAAGCCGGTCTCAATAGAGTGTTTTCAGCCACGATCAGGGCGGCGATTATGATAATTACGACTGCAATCTTATGGGATTTTCCAATATTCATAACGATCAGTCCGGATACTGTAAATTGGTCGTTTTGCTTAAAAAATCAATGAAACTGGAAAAAACAAGAAAAGTAGATTGAAAAGGTGTGACCTTAACCTTTTATTTCTTCGTCGAAGGCCTCTATCTGGTGCTTGAGTTTCATGAGCATGTCATTCGTCTTCTCCAGGGAAGTCGACATCTGTTCCTTCTCGATCTCGAGGTTCTTTAGATGATCCCTGAGGGAAACCTTTTCCGTAGAAAGCTTTGCCTTGTCACTTTTCAGCTGTTCTGTTTTGGCAGCGAGGATGCTTATATCATCGTTCCTTTTCTGCAATTCCACCTGCATCTTGTCCCTTGCGCTCTTCAGGTCCCCAACGACTCCCTTGAGCTCCATTTCCTCTTGCTTGAGCTTGCTTATCTTATTCTTCAGGCGCTTCTTCTCTTCCTTTATGTCCAGCGCCTTTACGACGTCCTCAGTCAGTGTATCGACTATGTCCTCAAGTCCCCTTATGTTCTCAAGCCTCTGGGCCTTCTTCGCTTCAGGTTTGAGCGTTTCCTGCTGACCGAACGCTTCCTTGTCGGCATTAACCTGCCCGTTAGTTGTTTCTTCTGACATTTTACCCCCCTACATATTATTCCGTCTTCTTTTATTTAAATTATTTCTCGTATTTCCTCAGAAGTCGCAGTATTTCTCTGAGCTGGTTGTTTATGTCTGAAACAGTCACTCCCTTCGTTTTCAGGCGGAGTTTTGTCCTGTCGATATCATCGATACGCCTCCATCCTCCCATGCCGTAACTGTAAACATATTTTTTTCCGGCTTCCGTTTTCAGTATCTTGATATCATTTTCCATCGCTTCAACGAGTTCCGAAAACCTTGAGTTATTGAACAGAAGAGATTCTGTTTTTTTCTTCAGCTCCGCGTTTTCCTTCTTCATGTCCGAGTAGCTAAGTCTGGCGTGCATTATTGTGGAAACAGGATCTTTGAGAGAATCTCTGAAATCGGGACCCAGTTCCTCCATTCCCCATCCGCAGCTCTCGCACCTGTACTTGCCACCGGGGGACCCGCACACGGGACACTTCCCGCCTTTTGCGGGCTTTTTCTTCCTGCCGGGACTCTCATCGACCAGGCTTATACCTGTTTTATTAACCATACATAAATTTCCCTGCATTGTTTATTAAATTTCATAATTCGGGGGCCCGTTTCCGGGACCTGCCTGTTTTATCTGCCTTATCAATT
>JAUXKD010000046.1 GCA_030624445.1 Candidatus Aenigmatarchaeota archaeon | reverse complement strand
ATCGCCGTGTTGCATTATGAGGCCGCCTATCTGGCGGGTTGTCATTCCGAGGCACGTCTGCCAAGCGTGTTCTTTTTCCCCGCTTTCGCGCATGAATCTGATTCCGAAGGGTTTCGAGAAGTTCTGCCCGAGGAAGTGCCCTCCGGGTCCCTGGAAGACCTTCCCGTCCTGCACGAGCGTGTCGTAGGCCACGGTGAATTCCGCCCCGGGGAATTTGTCGTTCTCTGTCCTCTGAAGCACAAGGGCCGCTATCGCCAGGCTGTCGTGGAATCTGTCGCAGATTTCGATGTAGTCGCCTATCTGCCTGATCCCGTCCTTCCTGGTAGCGTGCACCGTGTGTACTTCGGACCACAGGAATTCCCTGTCCCTGATGAACGGCTTGGTGACGTTCGTGTCCCACCTGACGATGTTGCACCACTGGTTTATCCTGTATGGAAGGTCCCTGTGGCTTCTGATCCACTTGGAGAACATGTGATACATTATCGTTTCGGACGTGGGCCGGATGGCGAGCTTTTCGTTCAGGGTCTCCTTTCCAACCTCGGTTACGTTCGCCGTCTCGGCCTCGAATCCTTTGAAATGCTCCTTTTCCTTCTCAATGAAACTTTCCGGGATGAGCATCGGGAAATATGTGTTTTTGACGCCTTTGCTCTTCAGCAGGTCGTCGTATATGCGGGAAATCCTCTCCCAAACGGAGTATCCCCAGGGAAGTATAACGTCGAACCCTTTTATCGGGGTCCTCTGGTCCTTGAAGCCGCCCTTTCTCACGATTTCTAGATACCACCTGCTGAAATCCTCTTCCCTGGTCACGGTGACGCCCAGGTTGTCCCTCTCATCGTTCGTCTTCAGTTTTTTGGCCCGTTTTCCGGTTTTTTCAGACATATTCAATATCTTTGGTTTGATACTTTTATTAAATCCCCGGTCATGACCCTGATTACCGGCTTCAGAAACATTGGAATTTATTTCATCGGAATGGAACCGATTCACCCTTCATATCAACCGCCACTCTTCTCATCTTCAATAGCGGCCTGAGCCGCTGAAAGCTTCGCTATCGGAACCCTGTACGGAGAGCAGCTGACGTCGGTAAGCCCCAACCGGTGGCAGAACCTGACCGATTCCGGGTCGCCGCCGTGCTCGCCGCAGATGCCTATTTCAATGCCGGGTTTCGCTTTCCTGGCCTTCTCTATGCAAATCTTCATAAGCTTGCCGATGCCTTCCTGGTCTATCGACTGGAACGGGTCTCTCTTGTATATCCCCCTTTCAACGTATATTCCCAGGAACTTGCCGGCGTCGTCCCTTGAGAAGCCGCATCCCATCTGCGTGAGGTCGTTTGTACCGAACGACAAGAAATCGGCCTCCTTTGCTATCTCGTCCGCCGTTATGGCCGCCCTGGGCACCTCTATCATCGTTCCGATTTTGTATTTTACTTTGCCCCTGACCCGCATCTCTGCGGCAACCCTCTTTATTATTTCCTTTATCATCACGAACTCGGTCACGCTGCCTATGAGGGGCACCTCTATTTCAGGGAGCGGTTCGTATCCCTCTTTCTTCGCATCGAGAGCCGCCTTGAAAATTGCCCTGACCTGCATCTCGTTGATCTCGGGGTATTTGACGCCGAGCCTGCATCCCCTGAAGCCGAGCATCGGGTTGAACTCCTCCAGGCCCTTGATCGTGTCCTTTATCTTCTGGAGTGAAACCCCCATATGGTCCGCGAGTTCTTTTATCTCGTTCTCTTCCCTGGGCAGGAACTCGTGCAACGGGGGGTCCAGCAGCCTTATGATTATGGGCATCCCGCTCATCACCTTGAAGAGGCCCTTGAAGTCATTTCTCTGGTATGGGAGTATCTTGTCGAGCGCTTTCTTCCTCTCATCCGGCGTGTCCGCCAGTATCATTTCCCTGACCGCCATTATCCTTTCGGGCTTGAAGAACATGTGTTCTGTCCTGCAAAGGCCGATCCCCTCGGCGCCGAACTTCCTCGATATCTTGGAGTCATGTGGCGTGTCCGCGTTTGCCTTGACGCCGAGTTTCTTGAATCCGTTGACCCATTTCATCATCTCCCCGAACTCGCCTGAGATCCCAGGCTCAATAAGACCCAGCTGACCTAAAAAGACCTCGCCGGTTGAACCGTCGATGCTAACCAGGTCGCCTTCCTTGACGGTCACGTCTTTGTCAGGTATCCTGAAAACGCCCTTCTTCTCGTCGACTGAAATAGCTTCACATCCGGCGACGCAGCACTTGCCCATGCCCCTTGCAACGACAGCCGCATGGGAAGTCATGCCGCCTCTGGCCGTGAGTATGCCTTCCGCGGCATTCATGCCTTCAATATCATCGGGGCTCGTCTCGGTCCTCACAAGCACCACCTTCTCCTTTTCGTTCTCTTCTTTCATCTTCACGGCCTTATCCGCAGTGAAGACCACCTTCCCGACGGCGGCGCCCGGGGAAGCCGGCAGGCCTTTCGCGACCGCATCTTCCTTCTTCTTTGCCTTGGGATCAATCTGTTTGTGAAGCAGCTGGTCAAGCTGTTCGGGCTTGATCCTCATGACTGCCGTTTTCCTGTTTATCAGCCCCTCTTTTACCATATCAACAGCGATTTTCACGGCCGCCTGGGCCGTCCTCTTCCCCGTTCTTGTCTGAAGCACGTATAGTTTTCCTTTCTCGACCGTGAACTCGAAATCCTGCATGTCTCTATAATGTTTCTCGAGCACGCCGAAGATTTTCACAAGTCCCTTGTATGCACCAGGCATCTCCTTCTTCAGATCATCGATATGCTTCGGTGTCCTTATGCCTGCGACGACGTCTTCACCCTGTGCATTGAGGAGGTATTCCCCGTAATGCTCCTTGGTTCCAGTGGAGGGATTTCTTGTGAAACCCACGCCGGTGCCGGAGTCCCATCCGAGGTTACCGAACACCATTACCTGGACGTTGACGCCCGTGCCTGCGTCGTCCCTGAGATTGTTTATTTTCCTGTATTTTACCGCTCTGGGGATGTTCCAGGAGTTGAAAACGGCGTCTATTGACATGCGCAGCTGCTTCCACGGATTGGTCGGGAACGACACGCCCTTTTTTTCCTTGACCAGTTTCTTGTATTCTTTAACGACCTCTCTCATGTTCTCTGTATTCAAGTCGGTGTCGTATCTGGCGCCGTGTTTCTTTTTAACGCCGTCAAGGACAACCTCGAAATCGCTATGCTCTAATCCCATTACAACGTCACCGAACATCTGGATGAACCGCCTGTAGGAATCCCAGGCACCCCTCTCGTTGCCCGTCTGTTTTGCCAGGGCAACCACGCTTTCGTCGTTCATGCCAAGGTTGAGCACTGTATCCATCATGCCCGGCATCGAAACGTAGCTTCCGGACCTTACGGAAAGGAAAAGGGGGCTTTTGGGGTTCCCGAGTTTTTTGCCCATCTTCCTTTGCAGATGCTCCAGCTTTTTCCGGACCTGGGACTCGAGACCGGGCGGCCATTTTTTCCCCTTTCCATAGAAAGCTGTGCAAGCCTCGGTCGTGATCGTGAAACCCGGGGGAACTGGCAGGCCTATGAATGTCATCTCGGCTAGCTGGGCCCCCTTGTTGCCAAGCAAAATTATATTTTCAGTGGTGTTTCCGCCCTTCACTTCGTTGAAGAGATAAACCATTTTTTTTGCCATGTAAAATAACCCGTGTTTCTTGACTTAAATGTCACCCGTACACGATTGAGATTACTAATAATTCATGGCCCATACTTAAAAATATCCCCAACTGATAGTTGGAAAAGGGGAACTGGCCTCTGTGGGAACAGTTCCACAGAACGCCGAAAAGTATTTAATAATTTCTTGTTGAAGCAGGAGATGGAATATTTTAACTCGAAAGTAACGAAAACAGTGGGTGATGTGGGATGCGAATATAGAGATTCGGGATGCCCGTTGCGTAAAGAGTTTGAAAAAGACTCGCTGAGTGAAGAGTTTGGAAGTGGTTCGTGGGATGTGTGCAAGACTCCTGATCATTTTTATTGCTGGGCAAAACTGGACTTGAAATATCCAGATGGGTATAAAAAAGTTAAAGAGATGCTGCAAGGGATTACGCCTATGGAATAATATCACCGGCGCACATTGTAATATATCGCTCAATTTATAAATGTGAACGTCCAAGATTTAAGTGATAGAATGAAAAAATACCTGGCATTCGGATTGTTGACTGCATTGATATTTTCAGTAGGAATGGTATTCGCAGCGAAACCGGGTCTAACACGGCTGGCTGTTGAAGTAAATCCATCAGGGGAACAAACAGTATCTATACCCGATCACGCTGTACAAGTTGCTCCAGATGTTTTCAGTTTAGGAACGGCTCTGGATGTAGATGGCAGAGTTGTAGAGGGGTTTCTGTTTATAGACAACAGAAGAGAGAATGCAAAGCCCTCATGGGCTGGTCGAGGGAAGGGTAACGGAGAAAAATGTTTCGCCTTCCTTGCAAAAGGAGCTCGGTGGAAGGAAACTGAGCAGTATATAACAGGTAACGGGATAGATCCAGCACTTACCGAAACAAGCCTGACCACATGGGATCAAGAGGTCTCATTTGACATATTTGGAACGAGGGACGCAAACGGAATTACCGACGGTGCTGATTCAGGAAGCCCGGATGGTAAGAATGAAGTTGAATTCGCAAATTTAGGAAGGACGAGCACCATTGCATATACTGTTGTATGGGGAATTTTCTATGGGCCACCAGGTCAAAGAGAATTGGTTGAATGGGACGCCGTGTTTAACACAGCCTATAATTTTGGAGATGCGGGTCCTACCAATGAAACAGGACCAGGAAATACCGGTGTGATGGATTATAATAATATAGCAACGCATGAATTTGGTCATGCGGCAGGTCTTGGACACCCGGATGACACCTGTACAGAAGAAACGATGTACAGATATGCAGCTTTCGGTGAAACAAAGAAAAGGACCTTAGAAGCCGGGGATGTTGCGGGAGTCCAGGAACTTTACAGCTGACGGAAAAGTGCTAGAAATTATATCCGTTTTAATGCCCTTTGATTATTCACTTACTACGACTTGTTTTATGACCCTTCTGGTGGGCCTGTCTGTGGAAGTTATCCTGGACACTTTGAGATCGAATCCCCCGAATTTTGTCACTATTTGACCTGTGACATTATACAGTCTCTTTGTGACATTGTTTTTTATGAACATACCCCTCTCCAGTTCGTTTAATTCAGTCAGCGTTATTTCCTTATCATAATCATCAACGAGATAATAAGCATGCACCCCAAGCATTCCGCCGCCGGGTGTATCTTCGATTCTGTGGAGAAGGAATCCCGTGAGAGTCAATGTCTGATCGGCGT
>JAUXKD010000073.1 GCA_030624445.1 Candidatus Aenigmatarchaeota archaeon | reverse complement strand
GCTAAGGTACTTGGTAAAGCTCTTCTTTGACCAAAATCTGGATATACTGGTTGAAGATATGTGTACAATAATAAAGTTTACAAAATAAATTTAGAAAAGCTCGACCATAGAGAAATTGGAAATGTTCTTGATTTTTTACATGAATAGACTGATTCTTTATTTCTGATTATCAAAGGTGAAAAGTTTTTACAATCATTCCAAGAATTCTGCCGTGTCTATGACGCCGTCGCCGTCCATGTCGTATCCCTTGACCACCCTGGATTTCACGCTTTTATCCCATTTGTTCCCATTGAGAACCTCCTCAAGGTGTTTTATCCAGGCCAGGATGGCAGCTCTGGTTCCAGGGAATCTCTTTCCGGCCAGGACCAGGATTTTCGTATTGCTGTTCCGGGGGTTTTCTATGATGTTTATGATGCCGCACTCTTCCGCGCTGTAGGTCTTCTTTGAAATCGTGGACACTATGTTCTTGTCATGGCTTGCGTCGATGTATATGGGAAGTTTCTTGTTAAACCTCCTGGTAACCATGTTAACGGTCGGTCCGCCTATCAGTACAAGGTTCCCACGCAGCACCTTTTCCCGCACCTCTATATCAAGCCTGTAGTTTGGCAGCCTCTCACCGCTCGTGAAAGCTCCCAGGAACAGGGCGAAATCTATTGCGCAGCATGCGTCGCTCGCCCGCGCCTTCCATGGCCCGTGGGGGTCGGGTGAACCCACGACTATGGTCGCGTTCAGTCTCCCGTCCTCGACAAAAGGGCTGAGCAGCTTGGATTTCACAGGGGATTTTATGCTGAGCCTACTGAAAGTCGTGTTGTCCGGCATTATCGCCAGCACACCCTGGACGGCCCGATAGAACTTTGCCACGGCACCGTGTCTCTGTTCTGTCCTTGTCTCCCTTATCAGGCCTGTATTTTTGAACTTCTTTATGTGGTAATAGACCCTCTGCTCGTGCACGCCCAGTTTCTTGGCCAGGTCCATGGGGCACTGTGGCTTTGCCAGCATCGTGAATACCTTCCATCCCAGTTCGGATGTGAGCACCTTCAGTGAGGAGGGGTCCTTAAAGAGCAACACCGGGGCTATCTCATTGCCGCCGTTGCTTCTGAGGAGGAAGTGTTTGGGCATTTTACCACTAACATTTGTTTTTTAATATTTAAAATTATTTATTAATAAACTTTATAAGCTTTATCGGAAAAAAACCGAAAAAACGTAACCCGTTAGTATATTTTTCTCAGTAAAGAGTTTAAATATCATCTGATATTTCTATTTTATCTTTCGGAGTGATGTAAATGTGCGGAATAGTGGGGTATATAGGCTCTCATCAAGCCGCCCCGATATTGGTAAATGGTATCAAGAGACTGGAATACAGGGGTTATGATTCTGTAGGCGTAGCAGTTGTCAACGGGGAAATAGAGATCAAGAAGGAAGTTGGCATGATAGACAAGGTCAACGCGGTTCACTGCCTTGACAAAATGGAAGGCACAAGAGGCATCGCCCACACCAGATGGGCAACCCACGGGGAGCCGAGCAAGAGGAATGCCCACCCCCATATGGACTGCACCGGCGATGTGGCGATAGTCCACAACGGCATAATAGAGAACTATGTAAGCATCAGGAAGATGCTGCAAGAAGAAGGCCATGCAATGGCTTCTGATACTGATTCTGAGGTTATTGCTCATCTCATAGAGAAGTTCTATGAGGGCAATCTTGAAACGGCAGTGAGGAAAGCCCTGCTGCAGATACAGGGGACCTACGGGCTGGCGGCGGTGCACAAGCGCGAGAATAAAATAGTGGTAGCGCGAAACGGATCGCCCATTGTCATCGGGGTCAAGGAAAACGGCACATTTGCGGCCTCTGACGCCTCAGCCATCCTGGAGCACACGAAAAAGATGATATACCTGGACGACAGGGAGATCGGGGTGATAGGTCCCGGGGCCGTGGTCGTGAAAAATCTGGAAGACAAGAAAATAGACAAGGGGACGCAGGAAATCGAATGGGATCTGGCCCAGATTGAAAAAGGCGAATTCAAGCATTTCATGTTGAAGGAGATTTTCGAGCAGCCTGAATCACTCAAGAACACCATGAGGGGAAGATTGGGGAATGAAATAAAGCTCAGCATTAATTCAAGAATAGAAGACTCTGAACGGCTGATACTTGTTGCCGGCGGTACATCGTGGCACGCGGCCCTTATTGGAAGATACCTGCTGGAGGAAATTGCGAAGATACCCACGGAGGTTGACTATTCGTCCGAATTCAGGTACAGAAACCCCCTCATAAGAGAAAAGGATCTCGTGGTCGTTATCTCGCAGTCGGGAGAGACAGCCGACACCCTGGCCGCTCTAAGGGAAGCGAAAAAGAGGGGGGCGAAAACACTCGGCATAATAAATGTCGTTGGTTCAACGATCGCCAGGGAGGCCGAGATGGGGGTATACCTGCACGCCGGGCCGGAAATAGGCGTCGCTTCAACGAAGGCTTTCACGAGCCAGGTGACCGCACTTTGCATGCTCGCTGTTTATCTTAAAGAAAGGAAACGGGGGGAAACGGACATAAAATTGATGCGAGAGCTTTCCACTCTTCCTGAAAAAATAGACTCGGTGCTTAAGAACAAGGATAAAATCAAGGACATCGCTGGATCCGTTTTCAAGCACAACAATTTCCTCTACCTTGGCAGGGGAATAAACTTTCCTGTCGCCTTGGAAGGCGCCCTCAAGCTGAAGGAAATCTCCTACATACATGCCGAAGGCTATCCGGCGGCCGAAATGAAACACGGACCGATAGCACTGATAGACGAGAACATGCCTGTTGTTTTTGTAGCCAATAAGGGAAAGGGTTACGAGAAGACGCTTTCGAACATGGAAGAGGTAAAGGCAAGACACGGAAAAATAATAGCCATAGCAACCGAGGGCGATGAGGATATAAAAAGGCTGGCGGACTGGGTAATCCACGTGCCAGAGACCCTGGACATCCTTACGCCGGTGATCAACACGATTCCGCTGCAACTGTTGGCGTATTACATAGCCGACATGAAGGGTCTGGATGTCGACAAACCGAGAAATCTGGCAAAGTCCGTGACCGTGGAGTGATCGTATGCATGTTATTCATTCGAAATCAGAGGTGATTAAATGGTAGTGAAGGTAGCAATAAACGGGTATGGTACAGTAGGGAGAAGAGTAGCCGATGCGGTGGAACTTCAGGACGACATGAAAATAGTGGGAGTGGTCAAAACGAGGCCGAGCTTTGAAGCGACACAGGCCATCCAAAAGGGGTTCCCCTTGTTTGTGAACACGAAAGAAAACAAAAAGGCATTCGATGAAGCGGGTATCAAAGTGGAAGGAACAACCGAAGACCTGCTTGAAGATGCAGACGTAGTGGTGGACGCAACCCCTGACGGCATTGGCATGGAGAACAGGAAAAACATGTACGAGCCAAGGAGGCTCAAGGCGGTGTTTCAGGGCGGCGAAGAACCGGAAGTCGCACAGCTTTCTTTCAACGCGTCAATGAACTATGGAAAGGCATATGGAATGGACTTCTTGAGAGTGGTTTCGTGCAACACGACAGGGCTCTGCAGGACTCTGGGTGCGATCGATAGGAAGTTCGGAATCGAAAGGGTAAGTGCCGTCATGATAAGAAGAGGGCCGGACCCGTCGAACATACAGAAGGGACCTGTCAACGCGATAGTTCCCGATCCCGTAACAGTCCCGTCGCACCACGGACCTGACGTGAACACGGTGCTTCCAGACCTGAATATAACAACCGTTGCATTGAAGGTGCCTACAAACCTTATGCACATTCATACCATCAAAGCGACCATTAACAATGGTGACAGTAAAGAAGAAATCATATACATCCTGAACAGAACTCCGAG
>JAUXKD010000001.1 GCA_030624445.1 Candidatus Aenigmatarchaeota archaeon | reverse complement strand
TACGATAATACTTACAGAAAGGATTTACAGGGTCAGTTAGAACCTAACAAAGAATTGATTCAGATGCAATATCTGTTTGTCCGAAAAGAGCCCGTCGATGGAAGTGCAAGGGATAGAATAAAAGCCAAAAGTGCAGAACAAAGAAACATACCACTCGTTGTTGAATATGAATCGGATATGCCTCTGGAAAGAAAAAGTCTAAGAGACAAAAGAATTTTCACCCCAAGTGAACAAGATAAAGAGCTAAAAAAAATAAGAGGTTCAGAATATGAGTTGTGTATTATGCCTTTTGGTGTTCTCGATGAAGAACAAATGAGAATGATTGACGATACGTTAAATGACGCTTATAAGTTAGGAGAAAAAAGGGAGATGGTTTTTGCTGTACCTTACCTTCCTTGTCCTAGCAGTGAGTCGGGGCGAAGAAATTTCTGGATGGAACACAGAACACCTGATTTAGGGTCCCCATTTGAAAGATACACCGACACAAAGGAACACATTGAAGGTCTTTTTGAAGAGAGACCAGACGAGTTTGACAAGATATCTTTCACATTTGTTGAAATTAGTAGGGAAGGCACGTTTCCGATAAAGGAAAAGAGTCTTTCATATTTACCTAATAATTTCAGGCCTCACGGAACTTATGAAAGCTACCTTGCAGAATTGCAAAATAATCATAATCCAAACAGTTTCGGACCAACAGATAAAAATACGATAGTTGGCATCAAGTAACTCGAGAGAAAACCGACTCCAGAACATGACAGCGTTTCTTACAAGAATGTAACCTCAATTTTTTTAAAAAATAAACCAAATGGGCCCGACGGGATTTCCGCAAAGCCTTTCTGAAAACGGATGCTTCCGGAAAAGCTGTTGCTTCGAACCCGCGACACCCAGGTTTATTCTGTCATCCCGCCCCCTCAGCGGAGGCAGTAAACACGCTTTTAATGACATTAAAAGCTTCACCTGGTGCGCCGAAACGACGCACTCGTCTGGTGCTCTAGCCAGACTGAGCTACGGGCCCATTCCTAAATTATTGTAGGAATGGTTTTATATTTTAAAAGTGTGCATCAGTACGCCTTGGCCGGGATTTGAACCCGGGTCATGGGAGTGACAGTCCCATATGCTTAGTCTTGATACACTTCGTGTACCAATTAGACCACTACACTACCAAGGCACTCTGAATATTTTTATTCGGACATAATTTAAAGCTTTTGCATTTCCGGACGAATTTATACACGGGAAATCATCAAAAGAAGACAGGAAGAAGGGCGATGTCAGAAAACATTAAGATTGGCAGCGATCTGGGCTTTCCAGCCGAAGCCAGTACCACCCAGACCGTCGGAGAGCTTGACTTCCGTGTTCGAAATGGGAACGGGTAAACCTCTCCACTTTGGCCGCCGAGTATATATTATGCCAAGCATTTATAAATTTAATCCGATCTTTTGTGAAGATGACGGGACGAGTTCTGTCCTGCGAAGCAGATGCGGACCAACCGCGTTAATTCTTTGCGTTAGGATTCTGAGCAAACGGATTTGTTACAATAGAATTTTATACACGCACAAACATAATATTTATAAATTAACTATATTATAGTAATAACACGTGATAAGATGGAACAAGAAAGTCTTCATAGAACTATGCATTCGGAACTTCCTGAATCAAATTTTTATGTATGGGATGGGAGAAGGGAAAGGCCAATGTACAAAGAATCCAGGGAAAACTATAAATCATACGTTCCTGATATGGATGAAATAGATGTTGTTGGATTAAAGTTCGGCACGGGTGTTATAAGTCACGGTCTAATGGAAAGAACAAGGAAAGTAATAAGTTGCATTGCAGATGAGGTTAACTATCTATTGAGAAACCCTGGAAAAAGCAGAAAAGTTTTCATAACAACTTCCGGTGCAATTCGGCAGGGAGAAAAAATAATTCAGATGAACCAGAAATACTACAGAGATTTGAAAATGAAGGATTATACCGATTCTGACAGAAAGAGATTGTATGCAGGGATAGGCCAGCCCGGTTTGATGAACCTTTACCAGCAATATTTTGGAGAACTCGGAATCATTGTTTCCCAGTCAATAGTAACCCACACCGATTTTGAAGACGATAAAACGAGATCAGAACTCATAGCGAAATACATGCAATATATGGAAGACGGTTTTGTTCCTATCATAAATGAAGACGATCTGAGAAGTCCGGAAGAAATAGAAGACAATGACAATATATTCAGAGACAATGACGGACTTCACGCTCTTGTGACGACATGTCTTGCCGATACGGATGACTACCGGGACAGAATAATGTCGGTCGTTCTTACCGACCAGCGAGGGATAAGACCTAAGTCATATTTTAGCGATGGAAGGAGTCAAGAAACTGAGGAAAGAGTTATCAGAGTGGTGTTGGACCCGACAGGCCTGGAATCAGAGGTTGCGGAAAAAGATGGAGAAACAAAGGGCAGGGGCTGGGCTTGGTCAAAGATAGAAGCACATCGCAAGATGGCATCATCCGGGATTCATGGGATTGTAGCATCCGGAGGCTATGACAGGCCTGATAGAGACTCGCACCACTTCAGGCCTATAACGGCGGCGGCAGATGGTCTTTGCGTGGGAACGAGATTTATCGTCCCCGAGCGATATAAAGGGTTCTCAGTTGTTTGAAATTCAGCACTGGACAATTGCAGACCTTGACACTCCGCCATAGATAATTCTGTAGTTGCACCTGTTACTGCAGGGACGCGTCATGGTCATCGTTTCCCCAGAAATTAGGATTTCGTTGTCATTCATGAGAGCTTCTATCTCATCATTGGAAAGCGACCTGTTGTAGACCTTGACCTCGTCTATGGTGCCGTTAAAAGCACCGGGAAGGACATGTCCGGAAGCCGCTATTCTTATTGGTATGCTGGAGTTTACATTGATGCCCTCCGAATAACTCTTTTCGAATTCGACAATTCCATCAACGTATATCATCACGTTCGATCCGTCGTAAGTCACGGCGATGTGATGCCACTCCGAATCATCTCTGATGATGGTTGTGCCTCTTGCGCCGAGAATTGTGTACCGGCCTGTGGAATTAATCACCACCCAAGAGACGCGGCCGTCAGAAGTTATTCCAAACCACCAACTAGTTTCAGAGCAACTGCCCGTGCAATCCCATTTGGTGACTACATCATCATAGCGATTACCGGCAGACCAGCCGTTCGTGTTATTGCCAATATTCTTAGCCCAGGCACTGATTGTAATGGCATTCGTCATGTCCAGGCTAGAATCAGTTCCTGCATCAACATAACCGCTTATACCATCGAATTCCAGGCCGCCGCCTTTTCTCCCCGTGCCCCAAGTCGGCTCCACTCCAGTGGGCAAAAGGGCACCGTCGTTACCATATCCCGAGGTATCCCCTGCATTTGTGCCGCTCCCATCCTCAAGCTTAAATTCGAGCACCAGCCCGGACCTTGGCGCTTTAGTGCTCCAAATCGCCTCGCTTGTGACGTCGATGCCCGTTTCCTTGTCTATCACTCTGACGTCTGCGGTTCTTATGTCACCCGAACCTATGTTCTTTATGAAAACTTTTCCCCTATTACCGCCAACGCAAAACGAATCAGTCACTTCTATCTGCTTTCCAGTCATGCCTGACCAGTAGCCTGAGATGAAGGACCATGAGGCCCCCGCAAGGGCGACTGTTATAAGCAGGAGAATTATAATGGATATTACGGGTGTTATGGCTTTCAGGTCACGGTTCATAATACATTATTGATGCTCATTATAAAAAAATGCAATAGGTAAAAAAATAAAAATCATCCCGAGGGGGAGATTGCCAGCCTGCATTTCCATTTTTCTTCGCCCGTTTTTCTGGTGACGGGGCTGAAGTTCCTGGGAAAAGCGGGCTTTTGAACTCCCGACCTATCGGTCTCTTTCGAGCGACTGCGTCTAACAAACACACTCATCAGACCGTGTTTACATCACGGTGTGCCCGTCTACAGCCGATCGCTCTAGCCAGTCTGAGCTACCTCGGGACTTAATTCAATATAACGGAGAAACCTTAAAAATTTAATGCAGGCTTTTACCCATGTTTTGCCGGAACCTGAAAGACTTCAGGCGGCAGAAAGGCCTTTTTCTTTGGATTCTACCTTTGACCTCTTGCCCTTGGCGGTCACATACCTCATGTACGCCTTGGTCATCTTCAGCTGACCGCTCACCAACGGCTTTATGCTGTAATGCAGCATTCTATGATCCTTCGGCTCTATCGACGCGATTGACCATACCAGTTCTGTCCCCTCTTCGGTCTCCCTGATTGCAGGTTTCACGCTCTCGAATTCCCTTCCTACCTTGAAAAGGGGCGAGACGTGGTCCCTGATGACTACGTTCGTTATCTTTTTACCCGGGTTCTTTATTTCGATGACGGCGGTGTAAGCCCCTTCACCCTTTTTCTCAATCTCCTTTTTCAGCACCGGCGTGTTGGCCCTTTTCCATGCAAACACGAAAAATGAGACCAGCAGTACGGATATCACCATACCCTGGAGAAAGAGGGGCCAGTATTCCAGCCTGTATATGATCTGGAGGCTTTCATCTGGATTGAGCTTGCCAATGATCCATTCGCACTCGTTATCCTCGCATTTCTCAGGCTGTTTGAAAAAGGTCACGAGACCGGTCGGGATGTCTGACACGACCTTGTAGTCTTCTTCAATGACATTGCCCTCATTCGAAAGGGTTATCCTGCTCTCATGGAAAAAGAGGGTGTCGATTTCACTGTCCGTTTTTACCATCTTGCTCACGGGTTCGATATCGAAAGACGACTGGAATTCCTCTTCAGTTTCCTTTACCACGATCTTTGCAACGTACGTGTCCGCGACAATATCCGAAGGGATTGTCAACGTATGGGTTATGGTTTCTTCCCCTTGCACGGTGAATGTGCGCGTGGCCGTGGCGATGGTTTTTCCAGAACTGCCCGAGAGCGAGAAATCCATCGTGACTTCATCCTCAATGTTTGAAAAGATATCCACTCTCATCTTTATGCTGTCACCCTCTCTCCAGATTTCATGGTCCAGCACTTCAATTTTTCTCCCTTCGTACAGGACCCTCAGGCGTATTCTTTTGCTTACAACAATATCAGGTTCATCCGCGGACTGGAAAAAGACATCGTAATCATAAACACCCGGTTCGTCGTTGGGATAAAACTCGATTTTAACATCCTCGGTGACAAGGGGAGGCAATATGAGGTAACTGGTGTCAAGATTTATCCAGTGCGAAGGCCTTCCGGTAACAAAAAAGTAGAAATCATCGGTCCTCATCATCTTGTTTTCGAGCTTGACTTCGAATATGGCGGCCTTCCCCAAGTTTACCGTCCGTTCCTCGGGTGAAACCTCCATGCCAATCTTCTGTGCAGCGGAAAGACCGACTGACGCGAGGAAAATCAAGCAGACAAACCCCGAAATCAGATACTTCACGCTATCAACTCTCACCGCAATTAAATCTAAGCATAATTGTATCGTAAATTTATAAATATATTCAGAACGACCAATATCTGAAGGAGTCATGTTACGATTCCCGGAATGCAGTGGGATTCGGATTTGCAGCATGCGTAATCTCTTATTAGCGATTCGACGATCTCCCGTCTTCCGGTCTCTCTGTACTCAATTTTTATTTATTAGCTGAATCAATATAGATAGATACACGGGGCCGTAGTGTAGTTAGGCCTGCTCCTTTGTGTAAACGACTTCAACGGGAACACATCTGTTATAGGGGTGAGGCCCTTCAGTGGTCTAGCATCTGGGCTTCGGGAGTCCAAGACCTGAGTTCAAAACCACTCTTTCACCGCGCCGTGGACCCTCATGTCGCAAGAAGCGGCTGACGGAAAATGTGAAGGAGACGGTGGGAATCTCGGCGGCCCCATATATTTACATATATATTAATTCATACAATACTTCACATCAGAAAGTCACAACAGAAGGGGCCGTAGTGTAGCTTGGTCTATCACTCGAGGCTGGGGGCCTCGTAACCGGAGTTCAATAAGCTTTTTGCCCGGATTAATGGCGGCGACACACCCATGATTTCCTCTGAAACGTGAACGGATGAATCTCCAAAGAAGCCGCTCGTCGTAATGGTAAAATGCTTGAACAGATCTCCGCGGCCCCATTAAAATTTATTTATCCCTTTTCAAATATTATTATGTTTGAATTTATTCTGCTCGCTGTGGGGATTGCCGGATTCGGTCTCGGCGCGTACTGGGATTTGCGCTACACGGAGTTTCCCGACTGGCTGCCTTACTCCATCATAACCCTGGCGCTGGCGACAAGGGGGATCTTTTCTTTCATTCTTAACGACTTCTCAATTTTGTTCAACTCGGTTCTTGTCGGCCTGGCATTTCTCGGTTTCGGCCTTCTGCTTTATTACTTCAAGCAGTGGGGGGACGGCGATGCCTGGTTGCTGGGCGCGCTCGGTTTTCTCTTTCCCGATGCGGGTGGTTTCCTGCCTCTCGGGGGAAGCTCGATGCCGTTTCCAATGACCATATTTTTCAACTTTTTCATAATCTCACTTTTTTACCTCGTGGGTTACGCCCTGATGCTGGGTTTTAGGTCACCCCGTGTGTACTCTACCTTCAAGACGAATCTTAAGGGGAACGTGAAAACAATAGGCGTGGTTTTCTTCGGTTTACTGGTGGTATCAATATCAATCACATTCTACTTCTGGCAGAGCTTTTCCGTTCTCGTTTACGATCTTCCCGGCATATTTTTCATGCCTCTCTTGTCAGTGTTCATACTATCGTTCTTCCAGTACGCCAAGGCCGTGGAGGGGGACCTCTTCAAGAAAAAGATCCCAGTGAAAAAGCTAAGGATGGGCGACGTCATAATTTCGGATAAGTGGAGGGGACTCACCGAAAATGAGGTCAATGAGTTCAAGAAGAAAGGCGGAGAAGTCTGGATAAAGGAGGGCGTGCGCTTCGCCCCTGTTTTTATAATATGTCTATTGATCACGCTTTTCTATGGAAGCCTGTGGGGGACGTTTTTCCCCTTAATATCATGAAAAAATGCCGCAGAAAGATATAGAAAAAAATAAATAAAATGGAAAAGAAGTTCACGCCAAAGGCGATTACTTCTTGACTCTGTCAACGCCCACTTTCTTTACCGTGGGCTTTTTAACTCTTGCCGGAAGCCATGATGGTCTGTTGGAAGGTGCGTCTATCACATTGACAGAACCCTTGAACTTGTGGATGGATTGTGTCCCGTCCTTGTTCCTTCTGCCCCTTTCCCTGAGCGTTATGTCGCTAAAACCTCTGGCAGCCGCTTTTAGAGCAGCCTGTCGTGGTGATTTACCTGTGAATACATGCTTGCTTCCGCCAATTTTCATTTCATAGTATTTCTTGACTTTTGCCATATTCATACCTCCTAGAGATTTTCAATCTATTTTTGTTCTTCTACTTTATAAATGTTACGCATGCTGTTTATTTCGGATTAAAAAGTAGCAAATATAATCCAAAATCAAAAACATGAGGGCTTGGAAAATTTAAAACCGACATCAGTCAGGCTTCTTTATACCACTCCACCATCCGTTTGATTTCGAGTTCGAAGTCTGCCTTGGGCCTGTAACCGAGCTCCTTTCGCGCCTTGTCAATAACGTAGTGGCGATTCATGATCAGCACGTCCAGATATGTCTTCATGCCTGTGAGTCGGGCCAACAGACTCACCGCAAACATGGGCATCCTTCTGGGTCTTTTTCCGAGCTGCCTGACTATGGTTTCGGCAAAATCCGTGAATGGGACAGGCGTCCCGCCCGCTATGTTATAGACGCCTTTTCCCCTTTTCAGTGCCCCTTCAAAGGCCTGTATTACGTCGGAAATATGAACCACATGTGTCGTGTTTTTTGTGTTCGGTATGGGAAACCCGCGTTCCAGCAGGCCGAGATTTTTCTTCCAGCTGGGGCTCCCCCTTCCGTAAATAGGGGCAATCCTCAATATCACACTCTTCACGCCTGAATCCAAGATCAGCCTTTCAGCCTCGGCCTTTGACTCCCCGTAATGGGTTCTGGGGGAGAGTGGATAATTCTCGTCGGCCTTCCCCCTTATTTCTCCGTAAACCGATACGCTGGAAGAGAAAATGAACCTGTCAACGTTTTCGCAGTGAGCCAAAAGGTTTTCCGTTCCTTTCGCGTTTATCCTGAAGAGCTCATCCCTGGGCTTCGAGTATGAAACCAGCCCCGCAAGATGAAACACGGTATCGACACCCTTGAACGCGTTTTTCAAAGTCTCGGGTTTTGTTATATCGCCAAAGGCCACTTCGGCCTTTGAAGAAAATTTTCCCGCGTCCTCCTTTCTGCGGCACAGGACCCTCACACGATGGCCTTTTTTTAGAAGACTGGCGGTGAGATTGTTGCCAACGAAACCGGTCGCACCAGTAACAAGCAGCATAGATAAGTATACGAAGAGACATTTAAAAACTTGAGACCAATGTATTACAATGGAAGGGAAGGTAAGCCGGTACGTTCGAAAGATTATACCGAGAAAAACGCACAATGTGAAGAGAGGGAAAGTTGAGAAGTACGTGAATGGTATAACTTCTTCCGGGAGCGGCGTGTTCATGGGTCTTATAGACCCGGACAAGCACAGCCCGCCCAAAGCCCTGAAACTTGCGAAGGCTATGTACGAGGGCGGTGCGGATGTCATAATGCTGGGGGGATCCATAGGCGCCCAGGGGGTTGCACTCGACGAGATGGCAAAGCTCATAAAGGAGGAAGTCTCAATACCATTGCATCTTTTTCCCGGCAACATAAGCAACATAACGAAATATGCCGACTCGATATATTTCATGAGCCTTCTGAATTCAAAAAACCCTTACTGGATATCAGGGGCACAGGCACTGGGAGCACCCATGGTCAAGAAATACAGGATCGAGGCTCTGCCGACGGCATACCTCGTTTTCGAACCTGGCCAGACGGTTGGGTATGTGGGAGAGGCCAAGCTGCTTCCAAGGGATAAGCTGGATGTGCCAGTGGCATACGCCATGGCCGCCCAGTACATGGGAATGAGGTTTGTAATTCTTGAATCGGGTTCCGGAGCGCCGGCTCACGTTCCCCTTGATACGGTCTCCGCGATAAGAAAAGTATGCGATATAAACATCGTGATAGCCGGGGGAGTGAAGACACCCGAGCAGGCCCGGGAGCTTGTAGCGGCCGGAGCGAACTGTATTCATGTGGGGACTAAAATCGAGGATGAGAAAAATCCCATGGAAAGAATAAAAAAATTCGCAAAGGCTATACACACCAAGACGGGTGCCAAATAAAAATAAATAATTGACTGGATTCTTATGAAACTTGATAATTTGCTGAAAAGGAAGAGGAATACGCAATACCTTCTCTATTCCGGAAAGGGCGGCGTAGGAAAAACCTCCCTTGCCGCCGCCGATGCCCTGCATTTGTCCAGGAAAGGTAAGAAGGTGCTCCTCATATCAACGGACCCGGCCCATTCGCTGTCGGACTCCTTCGAGATGAAAATCGGAGGGGAAGTCAAGAAAATCAGCAAAAACCTGTTTGCGGTGGAGATAGACCCGAAAAAGGCGATGGAGGATTACAAGAAAAGGTTCCTGCCACAGATAGAGAAAATCGGACATTTGAAGGGCCTTGGTCTGGGGGACACGTTCGATATGATCGGAATGACGCCGGGAATAGACGAGGTCGCCGCCATGGACAAGTTCATGCAATACATGCAGTCCCAGGATTACGACGTGATCATATTCGATACGGCGCCTACGGGGCATACCCTCAGGTTCCTCTCCCTGCCCGACGTGCTGGATTCCTGGGTAGGGAAGATGATAATGCTGAGGGCGAAGCTCTCCGGGGTTACAAATCTTGTCAAGAAGTTCCTGCCTTTCGCCAATGAAGATGAAACCACGGACGCCGGCCTCGAGCAGATGGAGGCCATGAAAACGAGAATAGAGAACGCAAAGAAAACACTGAGCGACCCGGAAAAGACACACTACAACATCGTAATGATCCCGGAAGAGATGAGCATACTTGAGTCCGAGAGATCCCTGGAAGCCCTGAAGCAGTACGGCATTGAAGTGGAGGGCATCATAGTGAACCAGATAATACCCGAAAACATGCACTGTCCCCTTTGCAGTGAAAAGAGGAAGCAGCAGTTAGAGAGACTCAAGGACATCAGGAAGAAATTCAAAAAATTCAAAATAAAGGTCATGCCTCTGTACAAGAATGAGGTAAAGGGCATGAAGATGCTGGAGAAAGTCGGAAAGGATTTGTTTCCCTGAGGAGGCCGCCAAGCAGGCCTTGAAATGAAACATTACACAGGACGGCATTGGAGACGCGCGGGAAAACCCATGGCATAAAAATAAATAGATGACTGCACCATATATCAATTCAGCATGGTGATGCGCCCAAATGCCAGTTGTTTGATTTTTAAGGATTCCATCTTCCGGATGAGAGGCTTAGCTCCTAGGGCTTTGCTTCGTCCCAGGTCCCTGCCGCATATTAGGGATGGAGGACGGAAGCCAAATTTTACCAACAATATTTAGGATTTGCCCCCCGCATCCAGCATTCTTAGAATTTACCGCCATTTTATGGGTCATCTCTCAGAAACAAGGAATCATCCCCAGATCAGCAGTAAGGTGACGAAAAGATGTTCACTGGGGTTGTGTAGACTCCTGCACGTGCCAAGAACTTGCAATGAACGGGCCAGTACAGGTGATTCATTTTCATAGTCTACAAATGATAATTTGTGAAAGGTTATATAAATGCTTGACCCACCTTGATACCGATTCTTGAAAATTTTTATTCCTTTCTGGGTGTAAAATTACCCGAAAAAAATCGGAAAAATATTCCAAATGGATTTTTATTCCATTATGAAAAGGAATATCCGGGAAATTTTCTGCCGCGATCCAGCTCACGGACCGGTCACCATTTGACGCTTTTTTTATTAACACGGGACATTTAATAGTCATGCGAATAAAAGCCGTCCTTTTCGACCTGGACAATACCCTCATAGACTTCCTGAAAATGAAGAAGATGAGCTGCGAGGCCGCGATAACCGCGATGATAAATGCCGGCCTCCCTCTGGAAAAGGAAAAGGCCATGCGCATCCTCTGGGACCTGTACGATGAGCACGGCATAGAGTACGGCAAGATTTTCCAGCAGTTCCTGCTGAAAACCGTCGGACATTTAGACTGGAAGATACTCAGCGGCGGGATCGTTGCATACAGGAGAGTAAAAAACGGTTTCCTTGAGCCGTACCCGCACGTAATACCTACCCTCCTGAAACTAAGAGAGCTCGGCTTCAGGCTGGCCGTCGTGAGCGACGCCCCGAGGATGAGAGCCTGGCTGAGGATGACGGCGATGAAGATCGCCGACTTCTTCGACATCGTTGTAACGAGTGACGACGCAGAAGGAAAGAAAAAACCCGACCCTCACCCTTACAAAGTGGCCTTGAAGAAGCTCAACCTCAAACCACAAGAGGTCGTATTCGTCGGGGACAATCCAAACAGGGACATTCTTGGTGCCAAAAAACTGGGGATAAAAACCGTCCTGGCAAAATACGGGGAGTGGACAAAAGCCAAAGACAAGTCCATGAAGCCCGATTACGAAATCAACGATGTGCAGGAGCTTTTGGACGTACTGGACTCGATATCATGATATGGATTCTGTCGCTGATAATAGCAGTGCTGGTTTTCGTGATCATCTTTCTTGCGAAATCCTACATGAGATTAAGGACCGACCTGCTTGAGACCGTTTCGAGGAAGCAGAGCCTGAGCGTAAAGTATGGGAAGATGACGGAACAGTTCATGCCTTTCCTGGAATTGTACCCGTACGACGAGCGCAACTTCAGATTCCTCGGGAATCCCATAGACGGCGTCCAGTTCAACGAGGACGGGATAGTGCTCGTGGAATTCAAGACTGCCGGTTCCGGGCTGACCCGGGAACAAAAACGAATAAAAGAATTAACGGAAAAGAAAAAAGTGAGCTTCAAGGAAATCAGGATACCCGAGCCGGGTTAATCAACAGCTATATCGTCACCGTCGCTTTCTCCCGCCTTTCCGGCGGATTTCTGGAGTTCAATCGTTATCTGGTTCATGGAGTTGGATAGCTTTTGCATCTCCTCCTGAAGCTTTGTTTTGACATTTTCAACCTCTTCTTTCCTTTCCTCTATTACGGCCAATGCTTCAGGAAGACTTTTCTCTATCATTATGCCGGCGCCGACCTCAACGATGAACTTGTCCTTCTCCGTGATCTTTCCGTGGCTGAAGCACCCTCCACCGAGAGGGACCAAGGTGTCGGGCTCTTTCCCAACCTTTTTTATCTCTCCCAGAGCATTCGTTGTCGTTTCCAGCTCGTTCAGCCTGTTCTCCAGCGCAACACCCTGCTTACCGAATTCTTCCAGCTGGTTCTGCAGTATCTGATACAACAGCACCTTTTCCTGAATTTCCTTCTGTTTTTCGTTCTTCAATCTTATCACCGGATTAACATTACTAACGAATTGATCATTTATAATTTAATAATTATATAAATGAACGTGAGCCGTTCACAGCATCTTGAGTTCCCCTGTTATTTTGTCTACCACTTCTTCCTTGCAGGGTCCTATCCCGAGGGCGGTGACCGTACCGGGTTTTACCTCCGTCTTTCCCGCATCCTTTATGAGCACATGGGGCATCCTGGCCCTTTTCACACTTTTCTGTATTTCGATAATCTCCTTGAGACCATCGGCTTTCAGCACGATCTTTTTCGAACCCCAGGCCTCCCACTCGAGCTGGCTTTCGAAAGGCGATGCCTTGTAGGATCCAAGCGATGCGTGCGCCACCTGGGCAGCAAGCTTTCCCCTGCTGAGCTTCAGATCCTTTCTGACGATGATGACCTGTTTCCACATAACCATAATTGAGGCGATGCATTAAAAACGGAATAGAAATAAACGTAAAACTGAAAAAATTAAAAGAGTGTTTGGATGGATGAGTGCTGCTTTCGGATTTAGATTGCGGCGCCTGTCACCGTTCCGGTGTCTGTCTGGGTGTATGTCCCACCTGTCTTAGTGTACTGTACTGTCAGTTGTGACGAATAACTGCTGGCTGCCGGTATGGCTGCGCATGCACCACTGAATTCTTTTGACCCACCAGCTCCGAGTGTCAACCCATCAGTTGTGTTCTGCAACGTCACGCTCGCTCCGCCTGATCCACAGGCCGCCGTAACGCCACCTAAGACGATGGTTATCGGACTTCCCAGATTGTTCTTCAGTGTTATGTTAAAAACTCCGGTGCTTTGGTATATCCAGTCGGTCGGCTGCCCGATGTTGGCAAAGCCAGTTGATCTTGTTCCTGTCCACGTTGCTGGATTGAACACTCCAAGAGCGTAGAGTGCTGCGGCCACTATGATCACTATCAGAATTGCCCATCCGTAAGTCATCAAATACTCCATTGCTGCTTGTGCTTTCATTTTCATGTTTATCTGTATATAGTTGTCCGATTTCCCTTATAAATGTTTAGCTTTCAGACATCCCCTTGCATGCATTTGTTTTACAATCCGAAAAAAGGCATCTGTGCACATATAGCGACCATACAGTGTGCCGGTTTATTACCCGCTTGCTATCTCTGGCCTTTTCCTGAATTTATCGAAAGGCTCGAAAATGAACTTCGGCTTTTTCCCTCTGGTCACGATGTTTACATAGAGGTGCGGTTCTGTGAGTATTTTCTTGTCAGCGTTCCCCTTGAGCGAAAGCTCCACCCAGTCAATGGAATCGAAATCCACCTCCCTTGGCAGCCTGAAGCTCACCCCGGAAGAAGAGGTCCTCTTCGGCTCAACGTTGACTACCGACATGGCAGACGGCAGCGATATACTCTTCCCCCCTTTCACCTTTATAATAACGGAGGCCGAGTGAATGGAAAGTGGAGTGAAGCTGTCGTTTATTATGTCGTATCCAATTTTAAGGTTCCTCACCTTTTTGATACGGTCAAGCTTCTCCTTCGCCCCGTAGAGGTTCACCGTCCTTATCCTGTCCGAGTAAAACTGGCACTTGCTTATTCTCACGAACTCCAGTCTGGGAACGTACTGGTCCAGCATCCTCTTCTGGAACTTCAGCTGCATGTAAATGACGACCACCAGGACCAGCACCAACAGCGCAATCAGGGAACTGATGAAATCCGAACTTCCGGCCCGAAGAAGCATCGCCAAGGCAAGGATGATTATGATGGAGAAGAGGAAAGCCTCCGTGTGTTTCGACATCTTCTTGGTTTCGATTTTCGCATCCTCTATCGCGTATCCGGCACCCCGTCTGAACTTCCCCAGTTTGTAGGTGATCCGGTCAAGATAGTATCCGGCGCTCGGAAGCCTCTTGAGTCCCAGTCTTGTCCTGTCAGACAACCTTTGGAATGCCTCCTTGACCTTCCCGAAAAGGCCTTTGGGCTTGTGAAATGGAAACATATATTATATTATTTTCCCCCGTGTTATTAATTATGCTGATCGTGTATTCCCCCCAGTGCCTTGAATACGAGATCCCCGGGCATCCGGAAAGCCCCGGCAGAGTCAGAAGGATACACGATGTTCTGAAAGAGAAGGGGTTCAGATTCGTTTCCGGAGCTCCTGCGAAGGAACAGGACGTGCTTCTTGTGCACACCAGGGAGCATTTTGAAAAAGTCAGGGGCATGAATTACCCGGGCATCGAGACGCCTCCCATAGACATCGAATACCCGCTGCTCGCGGCCGGTGTAACGATAAAGGCGGCTGAAAATCTTGGATTCGCCCTCACCAGGCCTCCCGGGCACCACGCGGGCCGGGATTCACTGGGAGGGTTCTGCTATTTCAACAACGTAGCGATAGCGGTAAAGAAACTGAACAGGAAAACAGTGATTCTGGACATTGACGTCCATCACGGGCAGGGTACAGAAGAGATTTTCCTCGGAGACGAGGATGTCTCTTACGTCTCGCTGCACCAGTCACCCCTCTATCCGATGACAGGCCTGAAATCAGACAGAAACTGCCACAACTTCCCTCTCCTCCCAGGCACTGACGAAAAGGCGTACCTCAAGACCCTTGAAAAGGCTCTCACGACAGTTGAGTCTTTCAGGCCCGAGTTGCTGGCGGTATCCCTGGGCCTCGACACGTTTGCTGAAGACCCTCTTGCCGGGCAGAATGTAACGAAAGAGGGATACGGGAAAATAGGTAAAATGATAAAGGAACTCGGTATCCCTACCTTCATGGCTCTGGAAGGCGGATATTCCGATGAAATAGGCGAACTCTGCTGGCATTTTTTGAGGACTTTATGACGGCTCTTTCCACACGAATGTCTGCGTGTCCTTTACGTACGACAGTGTGGGACAGGACTTGAGGATTCCGTGGACGTCACGCTCCCTGAATCCGAATTCCTTGGCAACCTCATTCTCGGACACGATGAGCCTGCCGGATACCAGGTCGGCCAGCCTTTTAAGCTTTTCCTTGAAGTCGTACGGTTCACTCTTCTGGTTGAACCATCTCGAGTAACCATTCGCGATGGTGTCTTTGATGTTGTAATAAAGGTTCCCCTTCCTGGGTTCCACCATGTACAGGGAGAAATCCTTGTCAGCGAACTTGTTAACGAAATTGACGGCGTCCAGTTTCGCCCCGTCGCCCACGAGGACGAAGAGCTTGTATCCCTTGTGCTTTCTTGACAGCCTGTGCAGGTACGCCGTGAGTGAGTTCATGTCCAGTTCCCCGGCCGAGTCGAATGTCGCTACAACGACGGAAAGCTTCGTCTTTCTCCGGAACCACCCTTTCACACTCAATGAGATTACGAAATCTTCATCGTCCCTGTCCATCCTCGCCTCGGGTTTTTTCAAGAACTCGTTGGGTGTCCAGTCGATTGGGCCCGCCTTCTCCATCCTTTTCATCAGCCAGTTCGCATACTCAAACGTGTAATACTTGAGCTTTTTGTTCCTGAGGTCATCCTCGCTATCAATCATCGCGCGCAGGTCCACCTTTATGTCGTCGTCCTCTTCCTCGAAGAATTCCTTTTTCTTGGCCTGCTCTTCAGGTTCGCCTGTAATCCTTTTTGAATGGTCCGTGCAGAACCGGCACTTATTGACGTCCCAGCATTCCCTGCACAAAAGATTCTCGCAGTCTTTCCACCAGCATTTGCCCGCCCAGTCTGTTCGCGATCCGACCTTCTTTTTACATCTTGAGCAAAACTCCATCCCTTTCTTTGACAGGATGTCGTCCAGCCTCGAACTCGCCTTTTCCTCTCTCGTAGCCGTTTCGGTCTGAAGCTCTTTTCTGACGGCCTCTATCTCGGATTCAATCCTTTTCTCTGCACCTTCGATGTTTTCCCTCATTTCATCCTCCGAGGGCGTGTCTTCTTCTCTTGAAAACGGTCAGCAGGTCGGATATGTATTTCTTGAGCTGGGCGCACTTCCTGATCACGGAGTGTCCCTTCCCGTGCAGCACCTCTTTTTGCATCCTGTCAAGTATTTCCGACAGTTTCCTGCTGTTCCTTAGAAGGGTGACATCAGAGCGAATCAATTTGGCGAAGTTCTTATAACCGGCTTTGTCGTCCCATACAAGAGGCAGCCCAAGTTCGAGAATGAATATGTCAAGCCATTGCATCACTTCCTCGAGCGGGCCAGCGTTGTCCATGTCATTATCCATGTAAGCCGCTTCTATCATCGGGAAGAGCGAGTCTCTGCATCTGCCTGTCTCCTCCCCGACAAGCCTTCTGAATTTCTTGTCAGTGCTCTCCGCCTTCTTCGGCTCCCTGTAGCTATACCCCCGAAGCGCCCCTTCCATTTCCTTGAATTCCTTTTTCACTTCCCCGGTGGCCTTTACCCATTCGCTCATTTCATTCTCCCGTGATGATCCTCTCCCTTTTGTCAAGGAGCGAATCCATTTCACCAACGTATTTTTTAATTCCATCCACGCCTTTAATAAAGTGCCTCTCCCTGCCCTTTTCGATCAGTTCCTTGTACAGAAGGTGTGCGGTCCTTCTCATGTCTTTCGAAGACATGACCAGTTCCCTGTCCCTTCTCACAAGGCTTTGGATGTTTTTCTCTATCCTGTCCTTGCACTCGACGCAGTAGTTCTTGTCCCCTTTGAGCGAAGCGGTCTTGCTGTTTTCGATCCTGTTCATAAGGATTTTCACATCATTCCAGACGCTCTCCGCCGCCTCGCTGAGTTTGTCCCTTTGCAGCTCGTAACTTATCTGGACGACGTGGAACAGATAGTCCTTTATTTCTTTCATCTTTTCCAAAAGGAAATCCCTCACTTTCTCGTCTGTCTGCACGATGGCCGCTACGCTGGAATAACTGTACTCCGGAACGACCCTTTCCATGTTTTCAATGACATCAAGCATGCTTTCCTCCATTTCTACACCTCCTTTTTACCTTTCTTCAACTTTACCTCCAGCTCGGTCTTCTCCTGCTCGTATTTCTGCATGATCTTCTTCAACGTTTCCTTGTCTATCTTCCTGCCCAGGTATTTCTTTTCGGTCGCTTCCATCATTTTCTGCAATTCGTCGTACCTTTTTTCCGGGTCTTCCCCTTCGGAAAACGCCTTCTTGAGCGAATCCATCCCGAGCCTTTTCCTTTCACTATCCTTGAGCATTTTCTGCCTGTCCTTTATTTCCTTCAGCCTGAGGGCTTCCATGGCGTCGCGCATGTCGTGCTGGGTTTCCTCCTCCTCGATCTCCATCTCCACTTCCCTTTTCATCCTTTCCTTCTCGAGGTTGTCCAGAACCTGGTCCCTGCCCTCAACGGTGCCTCTTATTTCCCCGACCTCCCTTTCATGGATGGCCTTCCTTGTCTCTTCCTCCTCTGCGGACACAGCCTTTTCCGATTCCTCCTTCATCCTGCCACGGCCTTTCAGGTACTCCCGGTACTCCTCGGGCAGAATGAACTTCATCGAGAACGAGAGGAGATCGAGGCCCGTTATCTCAAGCTTCTTTCTAAGCCCGACCTCGACTGAAATCTGCACTTCCTTAAGCGTCTTCCTGTCCCCCTGCAACTGGTCCGCGCTTTTCTTCTTGACGACCGGCGCCACCGCCTCGCCTGCGATTTCCTTTTTCAGTTCCTCCCAGACGTCTTCGAGCGTGAGCATGTCCCGGTTATTCATCATGACGCTTCTCAGCTTCTCGGGGTCGGAGACCACCAGCTTCATTTCCACGTCCCCGGTGATCTCCTTGTCGTCGCGCGTCCAGAGGCCCTCCACTTCCCTGCGGACGGTCTTCGCTCTCGTGTCCACGAAGGTCGCGCTTCTCCTGGAACCGGAAAATGCCCAGCCGACCTTGTGAACGCCCCTTTCCAATGTCTTAAGGGCCCTGCCGTCCTCCTCAATGATGACAACTTCACCGTCCAGAACACGAATCTTCTTGCTTATGATCCCGCCTATCTGGAAGACGTTGATCCTCTGCGCCACAACGGCGTCCGACCTCTCCCAAGTACTGGCC
>JAUXKD010000101.1 GCA_030624445.1 Candidatus Aenigmatarchaeota archaeon | reverse complement strand
TCGAGTCCGGTTGTTCATGTTGACAGGGACATGCCCATCTCAGAAGTATTGAATGTGGCCGGTGTTTCAGTATAGGATTTGAGAACTGAACGACACGGGATGTACTTGAAAGCACCTTCGGCCTGATGATATACTGGCTCAGGTTCACCCGAGCCTTCCGACTTGAGGCGGGAATCGGGACGGAGTTAATGTAACTGCAACAGGTTGCGTTCGTAAAAACAGCTACCGGGTTCGGCAGCAGGGCGTCCTCGCTTCATGACGTGATGATTATCAGCGGTAAGTTCCCTCGGTTTCGAAATTAGTTGCCGTAAGGACGGATCGGCCGTATATTGATGAGGTTGAACCAAGAAGAATTATTGTACTTGCCTCTACAGATGGGCTTCAGGGACTGTCCTTAGGAGCGCTGAATAGGGAAAGGACAGTTATTCCGCATTCGGAAACGGCCTCAGAAGCCTGGAAAGATCACCACGCTTTCATTCTCTTTTGACCCGCGTACCGAAGGGAGTATCATACCCACGGTCTCTTCCGAGCTGCAGATTCGACACACATTACAATCAACAGAGGTAATAAAGATGAATGAAGATTTTTTTCACGGACTTGATCTAATCAGACCTATCCGGCAGGCGCTTCATGAGGAGGGTTTCGAAGTGCCGACCCCGATACAGCGGGAGGCCATTCCCCTGCTTCTCGGCGGTCACGACCTTATGGGGTGCGCGCAAACGGGAAGCGGGAAGACGGCGGCGTTTACCCTGCCCATCCTGCAGACCCTTGCCAAAAGCCGGCGCAACCCTATTCCGCGGTCTCCCCGTGCGCTCGTGCTTGCGCCGACAAGGGAACTTGCCGCGCAGATCTCATCCAGTTTCACGAGCTTCGGAAGGCACCTCCGGCTGCGGCAGGCGGTCGTATACGGTGGAGTGAGTAAGAAGCCCCAGGTGGCGGAGCTCGCAAGGGGAGTCGATGTTCTCGTGGCCACGCCGGGCAGGCTGCTCGACCTTATGGGAGATGGTGCGGTGCTGCTCCGGATGGTGGAGATTATGGTTCTCGACGAGGCGGACAGGATGCTCGACATGGGTTTCATCCCGGACGTCAAGAAAATCATAGCCGCGTTGCCGACCAGACGGCAGACGATGCTCTTTTCGGCGACTCTTCCGCAGAGCATCAGCACACTGGCGGGGGGCATGCTCCGCAAGCCTCGTCGAATACAGATAGAAGCAAACGGGAAGACTATCCCCAAGATAGAGCAGAAGCTGTTGTTCGTGGACCAGAAGAACAAGAAAGCCCTGCTGATGGACATCCTCGATCGTCAGGACTTTACGAGGGCGCTGGTTTTCACACGGACAAAGCACAAGGCGCAGAACCTTTCGATACAGCTCAGTCGACGGCGGGTGAAGGCGGATGCATTGCACGGTGACAAGACGCAGGCCGCACGCCAGAGAGCGCTTGACGGCTTCCATTCAGGGAGAACGAGGGTCCTGGTGGCGACCGATATCGCCTCACGCGGTATCGATGTCAGCGATATCGACCATGTGATCAATTACGACCTGCCTGTGGAGCCGGGAGTATATATTCATCGTATCGGCCGGACGGCACGGGCGGGCAAGACAGGGATAGCTCTCTCTTTCTGCGATACCTCGGAGCTGGGGCATCTTGATGAGATAGAGAAGCTGCTTAAACGGAAGCTGCCCGTCATGCAAAACCAGCCGTATCACTCAAAGGCGGTCGCTGCTTCCAGGTCGGGAGCGGAACGCCGTTCTGTTGCCCGGGCGTCCTGGCATCCGGCTGTTCGACGGTAGTCCGTTTTCCGGTAAAAAGAGAAGCGTATTAGGCCGGAGGATGGGGGTCCTGGTTGTAACCGCACTGGCGGGATAACATAGGCAGCCCGGATACTGTAGCAGCGCCGCATATTGACGGTGATATCTCTGAAACCCTAAGAGGGCATACCCGTCTGCGGCTCCACGCAAAGATGAAATGAGTGTCTTCGAGATGTCATCTTTACTATCTTCGCCAGACAGACAATCTCTTTTACATTCAGGACTGCTGCGTGCTGTCAGTCATGAATGATCTTCACCCTGCCGATCTCTCCTGTGCTCAAGCGTACCTTGATGCCGTGGGGATGAGTTGCGGAATTCGTGAGGATATCCTCGACCGTCCCCTCGGTCAAAGCTTCTGTGCGCTGGTCTTTCTTCTGCTCGATAGAAACTTTCATGCCGAGTTTTATATCTTTTCTTGCCGCACCGTTCATGCCGTTTCCCTGATATGCTAATGCCGTAAAAGAGTGCGGTGCCGAACGCCGGCTAGTAGCGCCGCCCGCCGCCCCTGCCGCCACGACCGCTGTCCGGGCGAGGGCGGGCCTCGTTGACGGTAAGGGTTCGGCCGTTTAATTCAGTACCGTTCAGCCCGCTGATGGCTGATTCAGCCTCGGCTTTAGCGGGCATCTCAACAAAACCGAATCCTCTTGACGCACCGGTGTATTTATCCGTGATTATTTTAGCCGAAGAGACCTGTCCGAAGGCGCCGAACGCCTCGTTCAGTTCCTCTTCCGTGGTCTCGTCCGCTAAGTTTCCTGCATAGATGTTCATTCTATCCTCCTTTTTCTGTGTATAGCCAATAAGGAATTTAGTATACCTTATTATCCTCGAAAAGCAAATTAATTGATAGTGGAGTTTTTATAATTCGAGATTCGCTGAAATACGCAAAAATAGCTTCGACAGGCCACCGCTTTGCCCATACGTTACTTCCCTATGTTTTTTCCGACGAATAAAGTCAGCCTTCTCGTAAACATGCTACCCGGAACAAGACGTGTGGTCAAGAATAAAGTTTTGGAGTTTTATATCTCAGGCGCTATTCGGCCATGGCTTTGCTGGCAGTGCTCAGTACGTCCGCCACTTCAGAGAACGTTTCATGGTTGGCGTCAAACTCCGCTATCAGCTTGATATTGAGGATGAG
>JAUXKD010000055.1 GCA_030624445.1 Candidatus Aenigmatarchaeota archaeon | reverse complement strand
AGACGGAGGTAGCCATCGTTGAATTCTCAGAAAAATTCGGTTTGAAGAAGGAGGAAATCGGCGAAAAGTACAACAGGATAAACGAGATCTCATTCACATCGAAAAGAAAGCTCATGAGCGTTGTTGTGAAACACGGCAACAAGCATATCGTCTATTCAAAGGGCGCGCCCGAGGTTCTTCTGCACGCCTGCAACAGAATTTACAGGGAAGGGAAGGTCAGGAAACTGGACAACGAGACAAGGGAAAACATCCTCAAGCAGAACAACGAGTTCGCAAGCCATGCGCTGAGGGTCCTTGCGTTCGCCTACAAGGAATCCGGGAGAGAGATACACGAGAAGGAGATAGAGAAGGGCCTGGTTTTCATCGGCCTCGAGGGAATGCTTGATCCCCCAAGGGAGGAGGTGAAGGATGCGCTGGACGAGTGCAAAACGGCCGGCATAAGGGTCATCATGATCACCGGCGACAACATGGAAACAGCGAAGGCAATTGCAAACGAGGTCGGGATGAAGAGCAAAGGCACCGTTTCCGGTGAAGATATCCTGAAGATGAGTAACGAGGCGCTCGAGAAGAGGATCGAAGAAGGGACGAACATATTCGCGAGGACGTCGCCGTTCGACAAGCTCCGGATACTGAAGATCCTGCAGAAAAAGAACAGGGTGGCCATGACGGGAGACGGGGTTAACGATACGCTCGCCCTGAAAAAGGCGGACGTCGGTATAGCGATGGGGGAAAGGGGGACCGAAGTGGCCAAGGAGGCATCAGACATCATACTCATGGACGACAACTTCGCAACCATAAGAAATGCCGTGAAGGAGGGAAGAAGGATTTTCGACAACATAAGGAAGTTCGTGAACTATCTCCTCAGCACCAACTTCGCCGAGGTTTTCGTTATATTCCTCGGAACCCTTCTCATAGCGGCCGACGAGCCGATACTGCTGCCCGTCCATATACTGTGGATAAACCTTCTGACTGACGGGATGCCCGCGCTCGCCTTGGGAGTCGATCCCCCATCCCCTGGGATAATGAAGAGAATGCCGAGAAGACGGGACGAGGGAATACTTAACAAAAAGACGATGTACAACGTGATTGCAATGGGACTGAACATTGGCGTCCTTCTCATGCTCGTTTTCTTTTTCAATCTCTATCTGGGCCTGGAGTCTGCAAGGACCGCGCTCTTCATGGGATTCGTGCTGTACGAATTCATGAGAATAGCAGTCATCAGGCACCAGGAGGAGCTCGGTTTTTTTGAAAACCGGACGCTTGTCATCGCACTGGTGGCCTCCCTTCTACTCCAGCTGACTGTCATCTACACGCCGCTGAGCGTATTCTTCGACGTGGTGCCGCTTGGAGCCGTGGAATGGGGCACCCTTCTCATCTTCGGAATAGTCGGCTGGTTCAGCTCTCTGGCGATTTCAAAAACCATACGCTCCCGTGTTAAATAAAAACGGGGAGGTCAAGAGAATAACATGGAAACATTCATTCAAATATTCTTCTTCTTCGGCGGATTGGCCCTGCTTCTGAAAGGGGCGTTGTTCTTCACAGAGAACGCGTCGAAAATGGCAAAAAGGTTCGGAGTTTCAGACATGGTCATAGGGCTCACGGTCGTCGCAATCGCATCGACGCTCCCGGAGTTTACCGTTTCCGTCACTTCTGTTCTGAAAGGCTCGTCCGGGATGGCCATCGGCAACGTAATAGGTTCAAATATAGCCAACATAGGCCTTGTTCTGGGACTCGCGTCCATCCTTACGCCAAAAATAATAGCGAAGAAAAAAGATCTAAGACAAGCCTATATATTGTTGCTGACGACCATCATCGTCACCGTGTTCATAATAAACGGCTTGACACCCATACTGGGTTCACTGTTGCTTGCCGGACTCTTTATCCATTTCTACATCGTCCTGCGCCCGAAAGGCCATAAAAAGGAGAGGGTGAAGAGGGACACCATCCCAGCTCCCAAGGTGATACTGTATTGCTTACTGGGGGGAGCCGCTGTCATTATGGGAGCGCAGCTTATAGTAAGTTCAGCCAAGTTTTTCACAACCGCATTGAACATCTCCGAAACGACGATAGGCCTTACGATTATAGCAGTGGGGACGTCATTACCGGAACTCGCCAACGCCGTTGCGGCCACACTGAAAAAACTTCATGGAATTGCCCTGGGTAATATAATCGGCAGCAACATGCTGAACATGCTGCTCGTTCTCGGGACATCATCGATGCTGGGGAGCTTGGCAGCGGAAGGCATGCTGCTGACTTACAGCATACCGTTTCTGTTGCTCTTTACATTCATACTGGTTGCTCTCATGAAGGTTGAGAACAAGCTCACAAGGCTCGACGGCGTGGCACTTCTCATTTTATACGGGTTTTTCCTTTATTTGAAATTCTTCGTGGTATAATATCTATCCACTTTGTGGGGAGAACCGGAGAAACCAGACAAAGATTTAAAAAAAGACTCCAAAATTAGATACTATGCTTCAATTCAAAGACTTTTCTGAGAGACTGTCGAATGTGAGAAAATCACTAGGTCCGGAACTGATTATCAAATACTGGTGGCTGTGGGCACTGATTCTTATCACGATTTTCGCGCTTTGGACAAGATCCATCCCTGCCAAATATGGCGAGCTGCAGGCACTCGACCCCTTCTACGCTTACAGGATGGACGTTTACATGCTGGAGCATAACCTCCTGCTCCCGGAACGCGACCATATGAGATACTGGCCGGACGGTGTTCCTCTGGGTCAGTACGGTCAAATCATGTCTTTTTACACACCTGTCATATTTTATCTCGTCCTGAGCTTCGTCGGTATCAGCATGCCCTTCCTCAATTTTGCGATACTCTACCCGGCCATCATGGGAGCACTTTCCGTTTTCATCATTTTCTGGATAGCGAAAGAGCTTTTCAAAGACAACAAGGCAGCATTGTTCTCCGCGATGTTCATGGCAACCATCCCCGCATACATTTCCAGAACGTCCGCGGGATTTTTCGACAAGGAGGCAACAGGAGGACCATTCATACTGCTGGCGATTTATTTCTTCATCAGGTCGTACAACAAGAATTCCTGGAAGTGGGGGCTTCTTGGAAGCCTCGGCCTCGCAATGTCACTTAATTCGTGGGGAGGCTCGAGCCTCCTGCTTTTTATCCTTCCGGCATTCTTTTTTGTAAAAATGCTTCTCAACCAGTATAGTGACAGGATGCTAGTAACATCACTGTCATTCTTTCCTCTGGGTATTTTAATAACCCAGATAATCGGCGGGTTTTCAAACGTGGGCGTAAAAGAGCTCTTCCCTATGTTCGTCATTGTCCTTATAACGGCCCGTTTCGCTGCGGAAAAATTCAATCTGGTGAAAAAAGACCAGCTCCGGTACCTGCCACTAGGCATGACGATACTTCTCATAGTTGCATTTCTCATAGGCTCCATGTTTTCCGATTATCTCTGGAAACAGTTGAGCTCGCTTATTAACATGGTAAACTTGGGAAGGGGCGTTATAGCCCAGACCGTGGCCGAACAGATGCCGGGAAACTGGAATTCGATAGTTGGAAGGTTCACTGTGTCCTTTTCGAGGTCTATAATACCGCTCCCGGAACCTTTCACGACGCTTTTCAGCCCCTGGTTTCTGATGATTGCTGGCATCTTCGTGGCGGCATTCAACATCTATTCGAAGGGTAATTGGATGTTGCTGTTCCCCATACTATGGCTGCTCATGTCGGTACAGACGGTCTTCTACATGATAAGGCTGGTCATCCTTTTGGCACCTCCCGCAGCGCTTATGTCAGGATTTTTGCTCGCGGAAGTCATCAACCGGTTTTCAAGGACGAGCTACATGCAGAAGAAGGAAGGTATCAATAAAATAAACGTGGTTTCTGTCATCGTACTGGTCATGATTTCCTTTTTGATAGTCTCCAACCTCGCGACTGCATACGTTTTCAACTCTTCCATCGGGCCGTCTTTCAACCAGTACTGGAGGGAATCCATGGATTTCCTGTCAGAAAAGACCCCGGTAAACGCCAGCGTCCTGTCGTGGTGGGATTTCGGGTACTGGTTCCAGACCAGGGGAAACAGGCCAAGCACGGCAGATGGGGGCAACATCAACGGCACGGTGGATGTGCAAATCGCTGAATGGTTCACGTCAGACCCGCAGAATTGGAATGATTACAGATGGTGGCTGAGGGGAAAGGACGTCAGCTACATACTGATGGATTACACGCTTCCCGGGAAGTACGGGGCCATATCCAAGATAGCCTCCAATGGCAAGAGTGTGATCGGCATGCTCCAATTCTCTCAGACCGGCGTTTTTCCACAAACGAACAAGACGATAGTCGAGTTCAAGGCCGGCCAGTACACAATATGGATACCCGTGGGGAGCGACGGAAATATAGTGGGATCCCCACAGTTCATGATATCACGCGGAGAGCAATACATGGGAAGGACATACATAAACGACATATGCACTACCAATGGAATCATCAGGTTTGAAAGCCCGGAGAATGCGGACACCATGCCCGGGTGCATAACCATGACGGCCTACGGACTGTTCTTCGTACCAGTGGAGGCCGAGTTTACGATATTCACGAGCCTCATGTTCATGGACGGGTACGGGATACCAGACGTTGAGAAGGTTTTTGACAATAGTCTCATAAAGATATACAAACTGGAAATAAACGAGAGTGCCTAGAAAAGGCCGAATTGCCACAACAGTAAGGCGACAACGGCCAGTGCGACCTCAATTCAAAGTTTTGTCAGAACAACGTATTTTTAGTTAGTTTTTTTCTTTACCTTCTTCAGCAGGCATAAGTCTTTTTGCTT
>JAUXKD010000087.1 GCA_030624445.1 Candidatus Aenigmatarchaeota archaeon | reverse complement strand
TGTCAGCCGAGAAACGTTGGTCGTATTAGAGGACTACCCGGCCGCCAGGGCCGGTCTTGAGGGCACGATAATAAGAATAGACGGCGATGAGATAAAAGACCCGCTGGACATGACCCTTGCACTGGAAAAGGCGGGACCCGGAAAGACGATAGCCATTGTAACAATGAAGAACGGCGAAGAAAAGGTGTTCAGCCTGACCACGGTCACCAGACCGCCGCAAACGGCGTACAAGCCTGATGCGTCGATCCGTTCCTTGGCCGCCATGGAACAAATCGTCCCGGGCAGCATAGAATTTTTCTATTCCGCGGGAGAGTCCTGGGCAGGAATGATGGGACAGAGGACAGGGATAACGTGGAGTTATGTGCAACAGAAGATAGGATTATGGGAATGGGTGTCTGAAAATTATCCGCTTCTCAAGGAAAGAGCCGGGAGCCAGATAAACTACTGGAAGGGTCATCTCGAGTCGCATCCGGAACCGGGTTTCATGGGAATAACGGGCGTAATTGCAGACTTCAAACTTAAAGAGGATCTTGAAGGTTTCAAAGGCCCCATAGATTTCATACAGGGTCTCCTTTTCTTCATGTTGATGATAAACCTCGGAGTGGGTATAGTAAACCTGCTTCCGCTCAAACCACTGGACGGCGGCCGTATGTGGGACGTGGTGCTAAAAAAGTACCTGCCCGGCGAGTATGCGACAAAGGTGATGCGAGTGGTAAGTATCCTGACCCTGCTGCTCATAATCGTGAATTTCATTCCATTCGGCCTTTTTCTTTAAATTGGAGCTGAATCAAGAAATTCATATGGACCCGTTTTTTTCCCTGGGCTTCTGCCTTGCCGTCTCCTTCGCATTCGTGGCACTGTTCAAAAAGCTGCACTTTTCTTCCGTGATCGGCATGATGGTTGCGGGAATCATCGTCGGTTCCACTTTTTTCAGGCAGGCCTTTCTTGAACCCAACGTCGATCTTATCGTCGGGCTGGGGGATGTCGGGCTGCTCTCTGTGATGTTCATCGCAGGGATGGAGGTATCATGGAGCATGCTGTACAAGGAAAAGAAGGATGCGGCGGTGATAGCGCTTTTCTCGGCCTTGGTACCCTTTCTTTTCGGGTTTCTGGCGTTCATGCTGATGGGATTCGGGCTGGCGGTCTCCCTTGTCGTGGGGATATGCATGAGCATAACCGCGGAGGCCACAAAAGCCAAGGTGCTCATGGAAATGAGGAAGCTCAAGACGAAAATCGGCACTCTCATGATGGGGGCGGGCATCATAGACGACATTTTCGGGATAAGCCTTTTCATCGTATTCGGTTATCTGTTCTCAACCGGCTTCGCGTTAAGGGAAGCCATGATAATGTCCGGGACGGTGATCGCCTTCTTTTTCGGGGTTTTCGTTCACAGGAAGATAGGGAGGGCCGAAAAGAGGATACCGGATCTGGAGAAGATCATGATGTACATCATTTCCCCGTTCTTCTTCGTCTCGATGGGCATAAGCTTCAGCGCGCAGTCGGTCATCCTGGACCCATTCCTCCTCTCGATAATCATTATCGTTGCATTTTCGGGCAAAATGCTTGGAACTATGATGACAAAGCCTTTCACCAAGCTGAGGATGGAACAGCTCTATATCGTTGGCTGGGGCATGAACAGCAGGGGCGCAGTAGAACTTGCGCTGGCTTTCATAGCCTTGAGGGTGGGGCTGTTGCCTATCAATGTCTATTCCGGCCTTATAATAATGGCTATCATAACCACCGTGCTCTTCCCAATCTTCTTTGCCAGCTTCGTGAGGAAAAATCCCGGGGTTCTGGACTGAGACCAGCTTACAGCGGCGGCTAAGAAGAGAAAATAAAATAAAGAATTAGGATTGCTGCAAACACGTTCCGATTTACCTTTCAAGTATCGATTATTCACAAATCTTTTATCTGCTTGGCGACGAACTCTCTTATCTGAGGGTCGTCAGGTATCGCAATGTTTCTCTTGAACCGCTTGCTCCCGTCAGGGAGAAAGAAACCCCTCGAAAGGGATATGAACTCGTTGTCCCCTTCTTCGGTCACTGCTTTCTTTCTTGCGACTTCCAAGAAGTTATTTTTTCCGAATTTTACTTCTTCGGCTTTGATTGTCTGGAATTCTACCATTTCAAGACCTCCGTTGTTTATTTGTATTTGGAGAATAGCATAATATGATATATAAATGTAACTGTTTAACTTGGGAAGGGCTTTTGGAAAAAACAGGCGGATTTCACTTCTCTTCGGCGATCCTCAGGAACTGCGCCAGAAGGGCTTCAATCTGGATTTCGGGTGTGCCGCCCTGGTTGAGCCTGAACTCGTAATCACCGATCTTCTCAAGCAGATCCAGCCTCTTTTTGTCGTCCATATCAAGCCGGAAAACTTGTGAATGTATCGCCTTGACTATATCATCACCGGCCAGGCCCTGGCTGATAAGCATGTCGTAGAGCCTGTTCCTCGCCTCTGTAAAATTGCCGCCCATCGCAAGCTCCACCATCTCTCCGATTTGTTCGGGTTTCACCTTCGCCATGACGTCGTATACGCCGTCCCTGTCGATTTTCGGCAGGGTGGAACAGGCCTGCAGGATGTTAACGGACTTCCTCATGTCGCCCTCGCTCATTTCAAATATTGCGTCGTAAGCGTCTTCATTAATTTTCAGGTTTTCCTTTCCAGCAATTGATGTAAGGAACTTCTTCACATCATCCTTAGCAAGCCGCTTGAACCTGAAAACAGAGCATCTCGACTGGATCGGCTCTATCAGCCGGCTCGAATAATTGCAGCTCAGTATGAACCTGCAGACGTCCGAGAACTTCTCCATGGTACGCCTCATCGCCTGCTGGGCCTCGGGAGTCAGGGAATCGGACTCATCGAGGAATATGATTTTGAAATCGCTGCCTAGAGGCTTCATCCTGGCGAAGTCCTTTATTCTTCCTCTCACAACGTCTATGCCACGCTGGTCAGACGCGTTCGTTTCCTGGAAGTTCGCATGCCAGTTCTCGCCAAAAAGCTCCCTTGCGAGGCAGAGCGCGGTCGTGGTCTTTCCGACGCCGGCGGAACCCGCAAAAAGCATGTTGGGCACGGAACCTTCCTTGACCCACATTTTAAGCCGATCAATGACGTGTGACTGGTTCACTATCTCGCCTAGTTTCTGCGGCCTGTACTTCTCGGTCCAAATCTGTAATGACATAACAAATGCACCCTGTAGATTTTATCGTGAAAGCTTATTTAAAATTTCCGATAAAGTCTCATTATGAAAAAATTATTTAAAAAAGAGAAGAGAGAAAGAGAAGCTGTGGTTGTAAAAAGTTCTTGCGGAGATATCGAATATGACCCAATTATTAATGAAGTGAATCCGTACCCGTTTCCGATTTTTGTCAGCGATGTCTATTACAGGTTGAGTTTTGAAGGAGACAACGGGAGG
>JAUXKD010000094.1 GCA_030624445.1 Candidatus Aenigmatarchaeota archaeon | reverse complement strand
CTGGCGTTATGGCTTTCATGTGGAAGGTCATAATATACAATTTTTATGATGTTATTAATTATTAAACCAAAAGAAGCATATCCAATTCTTCTTCATATAAACCATAAAACGCTTGAATTATTGATCGAGTTGCAGACATCCGGATCGGCAGATATCAACAATACCGCCTTTCGGCAACACTTTCCCTGAATTCTTTGTGGCTTTCCATACCTTCCATATCACGGATACTTAACACTGGCACCCCTTCAACGTTTTTTTCATTCCCGTGCGACGTTATGAACACGGTTTCCACGTCGAACCCCCTCTCCAGTTCCTGCAGCATGTCCGTATGCAGAGAAAGCCTTTTTTTGTCCTGGGAAACTATAGATACCATGGTGCTGCGTTCTTTCATCAGAAGGTTGAAGGGAGACCTGGACAGGAACGAGAACGTGAATCCCATCCTATCGAGATGTCCCGAAAGGGCTTTCTTGAAGGAGGAGCGGGGCTCTATGTTGACGGCGGCATGATCCCTTTCAACACTTGGCCCCGTGTTTAGCGAAACGCCCATGACCTTTTCAATCACCCTGCACGTTTGCGCATCAACAGGCTTGCCTTTGCTGCACTTGTACAAGGTCTTTGTGCTGATGCCGGAAACGGATGACAGTTCGGTGAATGAGAACCCCCTTTCCTGCATTCCATTCTCCAGTTTTCTTGTGTCTACCCTCGTGGTGAAGCCGCCTCTTCTGCTCTTCAATGCGGGCATTACGCCCTTCATGAATCTGTCAAAGGTCACGAAAGACATGGCCGCTATCCCAAACCTCTCGTAAATAACTGATTCACGGAGCTCATACCTGTTGGCCCTTTCACCGACAACCACAGGCATCGTATCCAGAAAAAGGGAAATCGTTTTCAGGTCGTTTGACTCGGTCTGGGTGAAAGAATCAACGTTGAACAGAACTTTCAGCGCCAACGAAAAATCCTTCTTTGCGAGGATATCAAAGCATCCGCGTCCTTCGGAAACCATGTATCCCTCCTCCTCGAGACATCCTTCGATGCGTTTTATTACAACTTCCCTGTCCATGTTAGATGATTTCCAAAGGTATCTTTAAAAAAGCTGTACAATTAAACTTGTAAACACAATAAATTATCAGACGGGCTCGTAGCTCAGCTTGGCTAGAGCGCCAGTCTTATAAGGCTGCCGGGTGCTTGGCCCGGAAACGCGTAGAAGCTGAAGGTCGAGGGTTCAAATAATCCTTAGGCGCATATAAACGCGCCGAAGCATTCGCAGAAGTGTTCATGCGGATTTTGAAAATCCCTCCGAGCCCATTCATTTTCTTTTCAGCGTTTCGAAAAACCACGGCATCTTCTCGTAAAGATAAATGACTATCGCAACGCAAAAACCTTCTGCCAGTGCCATGCTGATAGGAACACCAAGGAGAGAAAGGAAATAGTGCCCCTCGACGTAAACATAATAACCTAGTGCAACCGATGGCGCGTCGAAAACGAAATACCCGAAGAGTGCTCCCATGAGGGCGTACAACAGGAACCTGGCGTCCTTCTCCCTGTAGAGTATGAACAAGAATGCCGCCAAAAAAACTGAAAAGGACGAATACCAGAAAAGCATTGAGATCATTTCCATTTAACCACCAGGGAATTCAACCTGTTTCCGAAAAAATAACAGAAGGTGAGGTAGTGCACATACAGGATTAGCGAATAGATCGACACGCCAAATACCTGAGGTAACGAATTGTAGAACCAGAGGTTGAAATGTATGCCTATAGGATCCCAAATCAAATCGAGAATGACGGCAAAAAGTCCCAGTTGAACGTACGTCCTGAGGTTTTTCCTGTCAATCCACAGTATCATGAGAAAGGGCGCTGTTATTAACAGGAAAAAGATCGAATGATCGACTGGCATATTATAATTTATTGGGAATCTAATAAATTTCTGAGTCCACTTAAAAAACTCCTTGACAATAAAAATCCATGCAGATTATAGCGGATTTGCACATCCACGGGACTCATTCAAGAGGAACGTCCAGAAGCCTTACAATACAGAACCTGGAGAAATACGCCAGGATCAAGGGTCTCGGCATGCTCGGCACCGGCGACTTCACCCACCCGCTGTGGCTCAGCGAAATAAAAGGAAATCTCGTCGAGGACGGCTCTGGCGTCCTGAAGACGAAAAACGGATTCGATTTCATCCTTTCCGCGGAAGTCTCAAACATCTACACCGAAGGCGGGAAGGCAAGGAAGATACACAACCTCATCCTTGCCCCGGATCTCGACACGGTCGCGCAGATAAACGAGTTTTTCTCCAAACACTGTAACCTCAATTCCGACGGGAGGCCGACCTTTTACAGGATGACGTGCCCGGAGCTGGTTGAGAATCTTATCTCCATATCCAGGGACGTGGTTGTAATACCTGCACACGCATGGACTCCTTGGTTCGGTATATTCGGCTCGAAATCGGGCTTCGACTCCGTGGAGGAATGCTTCAAAGATCAGGCGAGGCACATATTTGCTCTGGAGACCGGGCTGTCAAGCGACCCCGCGATGAACTGGAGGCTGTCCGGACTGGACAAGTACAGCCTGATCTCGAACTCGGACGCCCATTCCTACTGGCCATGGAGGATCGGGGGGGAGGCGAACGTATTCGAACTGGAAAATCTCAGCTACGGGGATCTGATAAAGGCGATAAAAGACAGGGACGAGAGAAAATTCCTATCTACAGTGGAAGTAGACCCCTCGTACGGGAAATACCACCTTGACGGCCACAGGGACTGCAACACGTGCCTGGAGCCGAAGGAATCGCTCAAAATGGGTAAAATCTGCCCCGTTTGCAGAAAGCCGCTGACCATAGGCGTGCTCCATCGTGTGGAGGAACTCGCGGACAGGCCCGAAGGCCATGTTCCAAGCGGGGCAATACCTTTCAAGTCCATCATCCCACTGACTGAAATTATCGGGACTGTGGCGGGAATCGAGCAGCTCTACTCAAGGAAAATCTGGGAGATCTACGAGAGGCTGATAAAGGCATTCGGTTCGGAGTTCAACGTCCTTCTGCACGCGGAAGAATCGGAAATGGCGAAGGTAGCCAACGATAAAATAGCCAGGCTCG
>JAUXKD010000105.1 GCA_030624445.1 Candidatus Aenigmatarchaeota archaeon | reverse complement strand
GGCTGGCAAATGCCTCCGGAATAGCATACCCCATGTATTTTATTCACCTGGTCTTCGTGTGGTTCCTGTTTGCGTACCTCCCGTATTCCAAATTCGCTCACATGTTGTATCGGACAACGGCCATGGTTTTTGCAAGGTCCACGGGAAGAGAGCTCAAAAAAGGAACCAACGTGATTTCTTATCAAGGATCGAGTGGGGCTGTTCAGGCTGAAACTTCGGGGGTCAAGGAAGAAGGGCAGGCTGAGGTTGCTTCATGATAATTTACAAAATACACCTCGATGTGTGACAGGCCTGGTCGCGACCGGGCCTTTTTCTTGCCGCCTTCGTGAACTGTGTTTGTTGACAGGCCTATCCGGTCCTTGGTTTAATGTCGACATAGCTTCTTTAGACATATGTCGTAACCGTTCTCAGGTTCAGAGTTCACCGTTCAGAGTTACCTTTCTTTCGTTGACCTTGCTCGTAAGTCGGCAAGTACCTGATGAAACCTCGAGTGGCAGCGCGCCCTGTCAGAGTCTTCTACAGGGTAAAGGTGCGTCCGGTATGATCTAACACATCCTGAAACTCAGTCCCGCTTCGGCCGCCAGCGGCTGGGCTGAACCTTGAACCCTGAACCTCTGAACCCGTGAACGGGTACCATATATCTAAGCTCGAAGGCAGGTAAAATATGGAAAAAAATGATCGTTTAACCTTGAAAAGCCCCTTTTCTTTTTTGTGCCATAAAGGGCTTTCCTGTTTTACACAGTGCTGCAGGGATGTAAACATTTTTCTCACGCCATATGACATTCTTCGGATCAAAAAAAGGCTTGGCATCCCTTCCGGAGAATTCCTGAGTCGATACACCCTGTCGCTTATTCCGGAGAAATCAGGATTCCCCCTGGTGATTCTCAAGATGGATGAGGAGCGGGACAGACGCTGCCCTTTTGTTGAATCCGCCGGATGTTCAATTTATGAGGATAGACCCTGGTCATGCAGGATGTATCCGCTGGATCGAGGAGAACAGGAGGGAGGGTTTTGTTATGTAGCAGATCGCTCCTTTTGTCTCGGGATGAAGGAGAAAAAAACCTGGTCGGTGAGGCAGTATCTCCAAAACCAGGACCTGGATCAATACAACGAGATGGAAAAGCCCTTTGTAAAGATCACGTCCAATCCTCTTTTTAACAAGGAGAAAATTCAGAATCCGAAGATTCAGGAGATGTGCCGGTTGGCCCTATATGATATCGATCGATTTAGGAGATTTGTCCTGGAAAGCCGTTTTCTCGAGATATTCTATGTGGAAAAGGAACTGGTCAAAAGCTGCAGAGAAGACGACCTGGAATTGATAAAGCTGGCCTATAGATGGCTTGAGTTCGGTCTTTTTTCCGGAGAGACTTTGAAGGTCAGGGAGGATCTGGTAAAAGGTAAAAGAGAAACAAAATAGATCGTTTTGTAATGTAACAACCTAACCACTGTAGCGTTGGCTATGCCCACCAAAACCGTTTTGAATTTGTTATGGTTTATCGATATTCGGCATTATGAATTTTTGTACTGCTGTCATAACCTCGAATACGTATGCAGGAGCAAACTTTGAGTGATAACGTTAAAAATAATAAGGAAGGGATCAGGCCACTGACCGGTGGGCGGTTCCGCTTTTCCTGCTACAGAGGGATATCCTGCTTTAACAAATGCTGTGCCGACCTTCAACTGATACTGACGCCCTACGACATCCTTCGGGCAAAAAATCGACTCGGCCTTTCTTCTGATGCATTTCTCAACAAATACACGGTTCCGGTTGCCGGCGGGGAATCCGTTTTTCCCATGATCAGGCTGAGGATGAGAGATGACGAACGGCGGTGTTGTCCTTTTGTCAGCTCAGATGGTTGCACAATTTACGATGACCGACCCGGGGCCTGCCGCTTATACCCTATCGGTAGGGGTGCATCATCAGGACCACCGGGTGGCGCTGGGGAGCAAGAAGTATATTTTGTTGTAAATGAAGCGCACTGTCTAGGTTTTAAGCACGAAAGGGAATGGACCGTGGAGGAGTGGCTGAAGGATCAGCGCGCAGATCTCTTCAACGCGATAAATCGACAGTGGATAGAGATCGTCACGAGCCCGAGTCCCCGGAAAGGGGAACTCACGGAGGATAAACTGCAGATGTTTTCCATGACGAGTTATAACCTCGATCGATTCCGCGACTTTGTCTTAAAGACCAAGTTCTCAAGGGTATTCGATCTTTCCGAAAAAGATTCAGCCGGGATTCGAAAAGACGAGACAATGCTACTGGAGCTTGGTATGAGGTGGCTGAAATTTGCCCTTTATGGAGAAAAAACCCTGAGGCTCAATCCCCTTCATCTGCCTCCTCGATGATGTCTCCTTTTAGGGCTGAATGAGAGCCGACGGGTACAGGACTCGATTTCCCTGTTGTTGGATCAAATCTGTGCCGGTACGAGGAGGTGACACTGTATTTCTCCTTCATCCACTGCCATCCCTTTACAAAGTAGGAGCACTCGTCATTAAAACAGACACAATGGAATTCTGCCCCCCAAGAACCGTCAAGGGGAGTTTTCCACTTCCTCATCATCTCCCCGCAATGGGGACATGTAAGCCTATTTTCTTCGTTCATCATTTCTCCTGAAAACTCACACTAACAAAATAAATATACCCGACCCCCGAACCCTGATAACTGTTTACTGCTCACTGATTACTGAACCCTGAACCTTATCTCTCACCTATTTTTAAAATAGATTTTGGTAAATTCTTCCAACGTTTTTCTCATGATCTCTATTGGGTTTGAGATATGTTCACCGAATATCTGTGCTATCTCTTCATAGTCGATATTGGTCTTTCCCTTTTCGTACTGCGAAATGTACTGTGATTGCATCTCCTCGGGCAGGGCAGCAACCATATTTCTTCCCAACAT
>JAUXKD010000048.1 GCA_030624445.1 Candidatus Aenigmatarchaeota archaeon | reverse complement strand
TATTCATCAATGGTACATTTATTCTTATCATCACAATTTGGACAGTCATCTGCACATTCTGGATAGATTTCACCAACTTAACATACTTCATTTCCACAACAGTTAGCAATAGAGGAATAAGCACATTTATTATCCTTGCATTGTACCGTGAAACAGGTCCTAGTCTGACAATCGGTGTCAGTATCGCATTCTTTTTCAACCTGTGCACATCCAGAAACAAATAGAATAGCTACAATACCCATTATGAGTATAATAGTCTTGTTCATCAATTAATTCTTATATCCGATTGCTTATATATTTCGATATGAAAACAGTCATTCTCACCCACGCCGACTGCGACGGGATGTGCGCGGGCGCCATAGCTCAGGCGAGGTTTCCCGACGCCCAGATTTTTTTCACAAAGCCCGTATCCTTTCTCGGCGACCTGAAGAATACCAAAGCCGAGAGGATCATCATATGCGACATTGCGATAACGAGGAAGCATGCAAGGGAGATAGCCGGGACGCTGGAAGAGAAAGGAAGGGAGAGCGAGATACTCTATTTCGACCACCACATGCTCCCGAAGATCCTGAATAAAAGCGATATCAAGGTGACGAAATACCTCCACAGGCTGAATGTGAGCGCGTCCGAGATTGTTTACAGGCATTTCCAGAAGGATATCCCCAGGGAGAGGGTATGGGTAGCCCTGTACGGCGCGATAGGCGATTACGAGGACGACACGCCGTTCGCAAAGGAAAGGATGGAAAACTGGGACAGGAGGGCCTTGTTTTTCGAGGTTTCAACTCTCATTCTCGGGATAAAGAACAGGGAGTTCGACAGGTATGATTCAAAGAGGCGCATAGTGGAAACCATGGCAAGGGGGAAGAACCCATCGGACGTCCCGGGCCTCGTGAAGTCGGCCAAGGAGGCCGTCACGAGGGAGTTCAGGCTGTACGATTTCGTAAAGAAAAACGCCAAGAAGGAGAACGGGATCGGCTTGATCGTGAACATGCCACATTTCGGATTCAGGGGGCCAGCCGCACTCTTTGCCGCGACGGTTACAGACAGCCCGATAGGACTCTGCGTCTACGACAGGGAAAGACACGTAGACGTGACCGCCAGGAAGAGAAAAACGGACGTTCCGCTGAACATTGTCATGGAAAAAGCGGCGGAACTTGTCGGCGGCTCCGGAGGCGGCCACCCCGAGGCGGCGGGGGCCAGGATACCTCCCGGAACGCTGGAAGAATTCCTGAAACGCGTGAGCTCGATGGTGAAGTAACGGACCATCAATTTATTTAAGCGTTGTCTATTCTTTTAATGGACAAATATTACGGGGAGCTACTGGTCCAGCTCGCGAGGAAAGCCATAGAGTCGCATATCAAGAAAGGCGAAGTAATCATTCCCAAGAATTACCCAAGCGTGTTTGACGAGAAGAGTGGACTTTTCATATCGCTTCATTCTTACCCGGATGGGAAACTCAGGGGGTGCATAGGATTCCCGGAGCCCGTGTTTCCGCTCATAGAGGCTCTCAAGCAGTGCGCGGTCTCCGTCACGGAAGACCCGAGGTTCCCGGCAGCGCTCCAGAAGGGGGAAATCGACAAGGTAACAATAGAGGTCTCTGTTCTTACGAAGCCAGAGCTCATAGTGGTCAAAGACCCCGAGGAATATCCTGAAAAGATAGACATGGGAAAAGACGGCCTGATAATAGAGAAGGGCCATTACAGGGGGCTGCTCCTTCCGAAGGTTCCTTTGCAGTACAAATGGAGCAGGAAGTCATACCTTGGCAACCTGTGCATAAAGGCGTCCCTTGATTCCAGCCAGTGGCTCGACAAGGACGTCAAAATATACAAGTTCCGGGCGGATGTATTCGGGGAGGAATACCCGAAAGGACCGGTAAAAATAATAGAGAAAAAGCCCAAGATTGAAGAGTGATTTTCGATTCTGGTTATAAGGCTGATCGCCGTTCTGTGAATTAGCGCATCGGAAGCTTTTTTGGAACACAGATTTTAACCCCCAAATCAATTAACATCCATGAAATTCCTGATTGACACGAGCTTCATAGTATCGGCAACGGGCTCCAAGATAGACGTCGTTACGGAGCTCAGGAAATTCGGAAAGCCTGAAATGTACGTACTCGACCTCGTAATCCGGGAGCTGGAAAAGCTTTCCTCGGGAAGAGGGAAAAAGGCCAGGGATTCGAGGCTTTCGCTGGCCATCCTCGGAAAAGTGGGCGTGAGTGTGATAAAGACACGCCCCGGGAATACCGACAGGAAGATCATGACCTATGCGTTAAACAGGGACATGACCGTGTGCACAATCGACGCGAAGCTCAAGAGAACACTGCTCAAAAGGGGAGCCAAAGTTGTGATAATAAGGCAGGGAAAATATCTCGTGTTTGCTCCTCCCAAAAAACAACTGAGGGAGGGTTAGTTTTTTATTTCCTTTGCCACATATAATTTAATCCATCCCGGGGATTACTTATATACAACTGCGAGCAATGTAATAACAATCGGGAGTCACGGAAATAAGTGATGTTATGTACAGGTTTATCGAAGTCGAGGATGATGTAGGAATACCGCCCGCCAAATTCGAGCTCGGGCTCAAGGAAGCCGTTAAGGCCAGCCTTGTGGAAAAATGGGAAGGCGTGGTAGATAAGGATCTTGGCGTCATCCTGGTAGTCATGGACGTGAAAAGCACAGGGGAAGGCAGAATATACGTCGGTGACGGGGCGGTTCACTATCCGGTTGTCTTCGAGGTATTGGTCTACACGCCCAGGCAGCACGAAATAGTCACGGGGGAAGTCATAGACGTGACGGAATTCGGGGCGTTCATGAGAATGGGCCCGGTTGACGGGATGATACACGTCAGCCAGATAATGGACGACTTTGTCAGCTATGACAGGAAAAACGCGATATTCACTGGAAAGGAGAGCAAGCACAAGCTGAAAGAGGGTGACACCATCAGGGCCAGAATAATATCGGTTTCCGTCTCGGGCAGGGAATACAAGATAGGGCTTACCGCGAGGCAGCCCAATCTCGGTTGTCCCGATTGGATTAAGGAAGAGAGGGACAGGCACAAGAAGAGCTCCGAAAAGGCAAAGGCGGGTAAAAAAGAGTAGGTGCAAGGTGAATGAGATACGGTGAAAAGGTATGCAGGAACGACAAGCTGTTCGTGAAGGGTGACGTCTGCCCACTGTGCGGGGAATCGAATTTTTCCCATTCCTGGAAGGGGATGGTCATAATCAACGATCCCAACGAGTCCGAGATAGCAAAGGTCCTCAAAATAACGAAGAAAGGCAAATACAGCCTGTGGACGAAGTGAAGAACTGAACCGGCCACTTCTGGCTGCAGGTCCAAGGATTCGCCGTTACCTGCCGTACGTCTTTTTGTAGAGATCGGAACTGGTCAGCGACTTGACGTCCCTTTTGTACAGATCATCTTTAAGGGCCTTCCCTGTTGACTGTTCCCATTCGCTGAAGGACACGCCCTGCGATTTCTGGCTGACGTCCCTGTACCATTCGGGTATCACGTTGAAAGTGCAGAAAGGCACGATCCTCCCGTCCGTCATGGCGTAATGGATGCAGCACCTTTTCACCCTTTCCATGTCGAAGTTATACTTGTCCTGGAAGTGCATCATGCCAACGAAAAGAGAACGGTGCTGCAATTCCCCGAGCGCCCTGTAGTCGTGCTTCATCAGGGTGTTGTAAAGTAATTTGGCCAGGCTGAAGCCTTTCGGGCCCCTTCCCTTGTCAATGAAGGAGCCCAGCCTGTAGAGAAGCTTCGTCCCGACTATGTATTTGCTTTTTCCCGCCTTCAACTCCTCGGCTTTCTCGTCCAGATACTCCAGGAGACCCTCCACGTCGACGAAGCGCGTTATTGGCAGCATCTTCCCCTCGTCGTTGAATATGTATGTGGCCATGCCGCACGCGAAATGGGACGTCAGTTCGTACTGCGGCTTTCCTGTCAGTGCGTTCACGAAGTTGCTGAAGGAGTACGGCGTCGGCACGGGATAGAAGTCCTCCTTGCCGACCTGACCGTCCGTCTGTTCCTCGATCTTCTGTATGGCGTCGGGTATGGTTATCCTCATCTTCTTCCTTTCGGCCCTGCTTATCCGTCCCACAAGGGAAACGGGCTGGTAATTGACCCCGCGCACGACGTCGTTGTTCCTGAAAGCGAACCTCAGCATGTCCCCCATTTCATGGTCGTTACGCGATCTTATCACGGTCGGTACCAGGACGATCCCCATCTCGCCGGCCTTCCTGCAGTTGTCGAGAACACCGGGTATTTCCCAATGGTTCTTGGGGTTGGTCTTCGCCGTCACACCATCGAAGCTCAGGTAAAGGGTGTTCACTCCGGCCTCCCTTACCTTTTTGAGCATTTCCAGATCATGTGAGAGCCTGATGCCGTTCGTGTTCAGCTGGACGTGGTCGACGCCGTAGCGCTTGCAGATCCTGACCAGCTCGACGACGTCGTCCCTCAGCGTCGGTTCTCCGCCTGTTAACTGGATGGCATTGCATGGTGTCGGTTTCTCGTTGACAAGGTTCTTCACCATTTCCTCGAGCTCTTCCATCGTCGGTTCATAAATATAGCCCATCCTTTTCGCATAGAAGAAGCAGTACCAGCAGGAGAGGTCGCACCGGTTGGTCATGACAAGGTTGGCCAGGGCCGTGTGGGATTTGTGCATGCTGCACAACCCGCAGTCTTTCGGGCACACGGGATTCTTCTTCGTGATGCTCGGGTTCGAGACGCCCCTGCCGTCCTTTGCGAATCTCTCCGCCTTCCTGTACATCTCTGTCGAGCCCCAGTAAAGGTCATCGAACCTGCCGTGCTTTTTGCACTCCTTCGAGATCCAGACCTTCCCGTCCTCATCGAAAATCTCAGCACTAATCGTGACCAGGCATTCCGGGCAGATGGAACTCGTCGCCCTGATGTGCTTTCTCCCGCCTTTTTTTGCAGTCATGTGGCATCAACTTTTAATGTTTTTTAAAAGTTTTAAATACTCAATTTAAATTTGTTACATAAATATATAAATATTGGGTTGTTTACATGGCAAACGCACTGGAGATCGAGGAGCAGATATTCTCTGTATTCTCTGAGCTGGCGAGCACGCTTGGCTACTCCCCCATAAACGGGAAAATAATAGGAGCGCTGCTTGTGGAAGGCAGGATGTTATCCCTGCAGGGGCTTGCCAGGAAAACCCGCTACTCTTCCGGCATGATTTCGCTGAGCCTCGACCTGCTCGAGGTCCTGGGGGTAATCAAGAAGGTCAAGAAGCACGGGGACAGG
>JAUXKD010000054.1 GCA_030624445.1 Candidatus Aenigmatarchaeota archaeon | reverse complement strand
GTCTTCAACAGGATAAGAAACCTGGAGAAGAAAGGCATCATTAAGGGCTACAGGGCCACGCTTGATAAAAAAAAGCTCGGAAAAGAAAGAGAGGCTTTCATAATTGTTAACATTTCTTATAACTCCACTGTTCACCAGGACGATTTTTCAAAGGTGCTGACCAAGCTCCCGGAAGTTGACGAATGTTATGTAATATCGGGGGCCACCAACATCCTTTTGAAGGTTTCCATGGAGGACATAGACACCCTGAATGACTTCATAATACGTAACCTGAAGAAAAGCGGAGTGGAAAACATATCCACTTACATCATAATTAAGAAATTCTGATCCCCGCGCTGGAATTCTATATTTTCAGCAGCCTGTCTATGGTGTCCCTGAAATTCTTTTTACTGGAATTCACGTTTCTCATTTCCCGATCGATTTTCTTTTTCGTGGAAGCTATCCCCAGATTTCCAGTGGTGCCCTTGTATTTTCTCCTCTTTATGACTTCTTCCGGGGACTGCTCTCTGTAATTCTGGAAGTTATAATCGACATGCTTGTAGGCATCCCTGAAAGGAATGCCCTGGGAAACCAGATTGAAAGCCTCGTCTGCCGCGAATATCTGTGACGTGAAGGAATTCAACAATTTTTTCTTGTTCACCGTGACATCCGAAATGACCATCCTTGCCATTTCAATGGAATCGTTGGTTACCTCCAGGCTCCTGAACAAAGGGCCCTTCGTTTCCTGGACGTCCCTGTGATATCCGGATGGCAGGCTCTTCAATATTTCCATTACCTGATTCAGGCTGGCGGTTGTTGTGCTCATCTTTCCCCTCACAAGCTCAAGGATATCGGGGTTTCTCTTTTTCGGCATGATGCTGCTCCCGGTCCTGAACTTGTCTCCTATGTTGAAGAATCCGAACTCTTCCGTGCTGTAAAGGATAATGTCATTGCTCAGCCTTGTTAGGTCGAGCATGATTTTCGAAAGGGCCGATATCACAATAGACTCGATTTTTCCCCTGCTGTTCTGGACGTAAAGGACATTGTTCTGCAAAGAGCCGAATCCTAAAAGTTTTTTGGTCATGTCCCTGTCGATATCCAGGGGAACGCCGTATCCGGCGGCAGAACCGAGCGGGTTCTGGTCGTTTATGCTGAAGGCGAGTTTCAGAATCTTCAGGTCGTCCAGAAAGGATTCAATAAAGGCCATTGACCACAAGCCAACAGAGGAGGGCATCGCCTTTTGGAAATGGGTGTATCCGGGCATAGGCACCCATTTGTTTTTTTCAGTGAATTTCATCATTTCCCTGCAAAGATCGAGGAGATTCTTCTCTATTTTCAGTAGTTTTTCCTTGGTGTAAAGCCTCATGTCAACAAGAATCTGGTCGTTCCTGCTCCTTCCGGTGTGGAGCTTTTTCCCGGTATTACCGAGCATCTCCGTGAGAAAATTCTCTATTTTGGTATGCACATCCTCGTCTTTGGGCTCTATGGTGAATTTGCCCTTCTCACTCAGATCTATGACCTTTAGCAGCGCCTTCTTGAGGTCCATGAGTTCGGAATCCGTAAGGATTCCAATCTTTTTAAGCATGCTTGCATGCGCTATGGAACCGACGACATCCCATTCCACAAGTTTCTGGTCAAGCTTTATGTCTTCCCCTGCCGTGAATTCCTCCACCTTCTCATAAAGACCGACACTCTCCCCGTTCTCCCATAGTTTCATAACGACCAACTCTTGGTAGAATTATATAAAACAGTTTTAGACTTTTTAAATGGAACCTTAGACGTATTAGCGGCAACGTATTTAAATAAATTTCGCTTATAAAAAACGATGTGCGCGAAAAAGGTCGTCCTTGCCTACAGCGGAGGCCTGGACACATCTGTAATTCTTAGGTGGCTCAAAGAGAAAGGATACGAAGTCATAGCTTACGTTGCCGATCTCGGCCAGCAGGAGGACTTCGGCAAGATCCGAGAAAAGGCCCTCAAAACCGGCGCATCAAAGGTCTATGTCGAAGACCTCAAGGAAGAGTTTATCACCGATTTCGTGTTCCCGGCGATCAGGGCGAACGCTGTTTACGAGGGGAGATACCTCCTGGGCACTTCCCTTGCGAGACCGCTCATAGCAAAAAGGCAGGTGGATATAGCAAAGAAGGAAGAGGCGAAAGCGGTATCACACGGTGCCACGGGAAAGGGCAACGACCAGGTAAGGTTCGAACTTACATACTACACGCTTTATCCGGGTGTTGAGGTAATCGCTCCATGGAAGGACGATGAATTCCTCAACCAGTTCCAGGGAAGGTCCGACCTGATAGAATACTCTGAAAAACACGGGATTCCGGTGAAGGCAACGAAAGACGAGCCGTGGAGTTCCGACCCGAACATTATGCACATAAGCTATGAGGCTGGCATGCTCGAGGATCCCATGCAGCGGCCCAGAGAAGACATGTTCGAGCTAACGGTTTCCCCGAAGGACGCGCCGGAAAGGGAGACGGAGATCGAGATCGAATTCGAGCGCGGCAATCCCGTCAAGGTCAAGAACCTTAACGACGGCACCGTGAAAACGAAGCCCCTGGAATTGTTCATATACCTGAACGAAATAGCGGGAAAGAACGGTGTCGGGAGGGTAGATATGGTGGAAAACAGATTCGTGGGGATAAAATCCAGGGGCGTTTACGAAACCCCTGCAGGCACGGTTTTGCACGCCGCCCACAGGGACCTTGAAGGAGTGACGATGGACAGGGAAGTGATGCACATCAGGGACACCTTGATACCGAAGTTCGCGGATCTTTGCTATTACGGATTCTGGTATTCACCCGAGATGGAACTTCTTATGACACTCATAGACAAATCCCAGGAATACGTGACAGGTATGGTAAGGCTCAATCTGTACAAGGGGAACGTGACGATCACGGGTAGGGAATCGCCCCATTCCCTTTACGATGAGGCGCAGTCGAGTATGGACATCGAGGGCGGGTATGACCAGAGGGACGCAAAAGGCTTCATTAAAATTAACGCATTGCGTCTCATAAACGCCGCCTTGAGGAAGAAAAAGAAATAATCCGAGCTTCCGGCGTTTATTGTATCTTACGTTCTTCGGCACGGAAGACTGTTAATTTATATTAATCTGTTCCGGTGTAGAGAAATATGGAAAAGCTGAAACTGGAAACGAGAAGAAATCTGTTTCACCTTATCATGGGCCTGCTCGTGGTTGTCCTTATTCACGCCGACCTTTTGAATTTGCAGATAATAATCCCGGGCGTCATTGCGGGTTTTTTCGTGTCCTTCCTCAGCAGAAAATACAACATACCGATAATAGGCTGGTTGTTGAGTAAGTTAGAAAGGAAGGAAGACCTGGAAAGACTTCCGGGGCACGGTGCGCTGTTCTTTTTCGTGGGAACCATCCTTGCCCTTGCCCTTTTTCCGAAAGACATCGCACTGGCCGCCGTGACAATTCTTGCAGTTGGCGATTCTGTTACGGCCCTCACGGGAATGAGATCAGGCAGAATCAAACACCCCCTCAGCGACAAGAAATTCCTGGAAGGAAGCATCGCCGGCTTCATCTTTGCGTCTCTGGGGGCGGCGTTTTTCGTGCTCCCGTTGGAAGCGCTCATCGCTTCCTTCTTTTCCATGATGGTGGAGGCGGTCGACTCGATAAAAGGAAGTAAAATCGAGGATAACATAACCATTCCCTTGGTGGCGGGTCTTGCGATAACCGTGCTGAGGATGCTGTGATCTTAAGGCTCTTCAGGGGCCCCCTTAAAAAACAAAAACGGCCAGCATGCTTAACGCTCCCAGGAAGATACAGAAAGGCCCGAAGTTCACTCTTTCTGCGATTTTCAGCAGCGAGCCAAGCGTTAGGAGACCGAGAAGGAAGGACACCAGAATGGCAACCAGCGAAAACACGTCGAAGGTTATTTTATTCATAAGGCCGATACCTATTTCCCCTATCAAGATAACAGGTATGCTCATGAGAAAGCTGAGCTTCAGGGCGTATTCCGCATCATGCTTCCTCAACAGGAGAGCCGAAGTGGTGATCCCGGACCTGCTCAAGCCGGGCAGCACAGAGAATGCCTGGACTATTCCGAGGAGGACGGCATCCGACAACCTTGTGCCACCCGAAACAACATTCGACCTCCTGGCGAATTTCTGCACAAGCCCCGTTACGATCAGCAGAGCCCCGATAAAGGCCATGCCACTGCCGCCGACGAAATTGATCGTGTTAAGACCGAACAATATTATGACAAAGCCAATGGATGCGGTCAAAAAGGTTGAAACGAAAAGGAAGGTTGTCAATCCGCTGTAGCCTTCTGTGTTTCTGGGTCCCCTTACATACTTGGGCAGATTCCGGACTATGTTCTTTACGTCTTTCCAGAAGTATAACACGGCCGCCAGCAGAGTGCCCGTGTGCAGCCATATCGAAATAAAAACAGCCTCCGAGAGCGTCTTGTTAAAAAAATTCATCATGACGATCGAGGATATTCCCTCACTGCTCACAGGAAGCCATTCGGTGAGGCCCTGAATCACCGCCAAGACAACCGCTTCAACGAAATCCATAGGGATTATAGACGCTTAATGCTTAAAAATCTCAGGAAAGGAAGCGGGTGCGGTGTTGAACCGAATCACCTGAAAAGGGCGTCTCCCTCCCCTGCGTTCCCGTCGCTCATCACTATCTTCAGTATGCTGTTCTCTATCTTCAGCAGCCCTCCTTCGGGTGTGACATAGTTCAGGTTGCCCCTCCCGTCATCGAAGATGTAAGCCTCGTAGCTCTTTCCATCAACTTTCACGTTCCTTACGCCGCTCACTTCGAACGAGCGGACGAATCCCGCCTCAATGTTGGGGCTGAAGATATGCACTATGTAAGTGTTCCGGGGC
>JAUXKD010000065.1 GCA_030624445.1 Candidatus Aenigmatarchaeota archaeon | reverse complement strand
GTCCGTTGTCTTCCCGCTGATAATCGCAGGGGTGCTCGGAAAATGAGAATCGTGGTGACACGGGGAACCGGCGAAGGGAAGACCAAGACAGCGGCCTTCGACAGGGCTTTATGGGACGCCGGCATAGCCAACTACAATCTCATCAGGCTCAGCTCCGTCATACCTGAGAATTCTGATATCGTAGTGGAAAAATCTGAGCGGAATGAGAAGGAGCACGGCCACAAACTCTACGTCGTGCTTTCGGAATGCTTCGAGACAGAAAAGGGGGGAAGAGCGGTTGCCGGGCTCGGGTGGGTGACCGCAAATCACACCAAGGGGAAGGGAATTTTTGTCGAGCATTCCGGGAACATAAAAGAGGAAGTTGCCGATTACATCAAAAAAACGATAGAGTCAATGGGCTCCTACAGGCCGGAAGAACACGGCGGTATAAAAATAAGGTTCGCGGAAAAGGAGTGTGATGGGGACGTGGCCTGCGCGCTTGTCGCCGCGGTTTACAAATCAGAGGGATGGGAATGACGAGATCTGGTGTCAATCATAATTTTCATGGGTCTCGAAGAGGTGTGAAATGATAGACGCCATCCTGATGGTTTTCACAATCGGGGTTCTGACCAGGATCGCGGACATGACTGCAGACGAGGGCCTGAATCTGAACAGATACGCCCGTTATATGGTCGGCGTTGCGTACGGCTTTTTGACGGCCCATGTTATAGCCTCGTATCCCGTACTGGCGCCGATCGGACTGGCCGTCATGCTCTCTGTTCTGCTCGCAGGGAAAATAGACAGCCGGATTCACTTGATGGGCCTGGGTTCGTTCCTGTTTTTCACGGCCGTGTACGGATTGGGACCTGTCGATTTGACACTGATGCTGATATTTATCGCCGGCGCCGCCCTGGACGAAACGGGAAACAGCCTTTCAGACACCGGGAAACTCAGGGGGCCTGCCGGCAGGTTTTTCCGGTACAGGCTGACTCTGGAAGTCATCACTTTCCTTGTCGGTGCGTTCACAGGCATGTGGCTGTTTTTCCTTGCGATTCTCAGTTATGATACGGGCTTCACTTATGTTTTCCCCGAAAGGGTCAGGAAAAAACTAATAAGTTTGTCGGGATAAAGGATTAGATAAAGGGTCTGATTATGGAACTGAAATTTCTCGGCGGTGCAAGGGAAGTCGGAAAGTCCGGAATTCTCGTGAACACCGGAAAAGAGAAATTCGTCATGGATTTCGGTATTGAGGTCCAGGAGGGAAAAAGGCCCATCCGGCCCCCCCTTGACCTGGATGGCGTTTTCATAACCCATGCCCATCTTGACCATTCAGGATTCGCCGCGGGCCTTTACAGCATGGGATACCAGGGCAATGTCTACGCGACCAAGGTTACCTTCGACCTCATGCAAATGCTACTTGAGGACTCGCTCAAGGTCCAGCACAAGAAGGGGATGAACGCCGGCTTTTCGAGCCAGGACATAGGCAGGATGGGCAAGAAGGAAAAGATAATGAACTTCAAACAGCCGCAGGAGATAGGCTCCTCTACCGTTGAACTGTTTTCCGCTGGGCACATACCGGGCGCCGCTTCGGTTTTTATCGAGAGCAGGGGAAAAAGCGTGCTGTACACCGGAGACATAAAATTCATGGAAAGCGACTTCATGTTCGGTGCGGACATTGACGTACAAAACGTTGACGTTCTCATATCCGAGTCCACGTACTCGTACAAGGACCATCCCGACAGGAAAAAGCTGAAAAATCAGCTCCTGACCGTCATAGAAGACACCTGCCATAACGGCGGAGTTGCCCTTCTGCCCGCGTTCGCGGTCGGTAGAACGCAGGAGCTGCTGATGATGCTTGAGAACATACAATTCCCCATATACGTCGACGGCATGGGGATTCGGGCCGCGAAAATAATGCTCTCGAATCCGGAATCCTTCCTCAATTCCCGCGGACTTTCCCGGGTTTTTCAGAATTGCACGAAGGTAAGGGGTAACAGGGACAGAAAGGACGCGGTAAAGAGGCCGAGCGTCATCATCACGACAGCCGGGATGCTTCAGGGAGGCCCGGTAAGCTTCTACATAAGCAAACTGGCGACGAGAAAGGACAGCGCAATGGCGCTTACCGGGTACCAGGTGGAAGACACTCCCGGCCGCCACCTGCTTGAAACGGGCATCTACTCGAACGGTGAGATCGAAGTCAGGCCGGAGTTCCCGATACACTTCCTCGATTTCAGCGCCCACACGGACCGTTCTCATCTCATAGATTTCTACAAGAAAACCAACCCGCAGAAGATAATTCTGGTCCACGGCGACAGGACTGAGGAATTCGCCGGACAGCTCAGGGAAATGGGATTCGATGCCCACGCACCGAAAAACGGGGAAAGTCTTAAATTTTGAGCGGGAGCATGCGTGACCACCCGGGTAATGACAGGTTACAATTGATTCGATTTATAATTAAACCACAACCATAGAAAGTTATGGTCAAGTCCGGTAATTCGAAGATATTGAACATAGACGGCTCAGTCATGGAGGGAGGGGGCCAGATACTCAGGACGGCGTCCGCCTTGTCCATTTTGACGAAGAAACCCGTCAGAATCTTTAACATCAGGTCAAACCGGCCCCAATCGGGTCTCAGGACGCAGCACCTGAGAGGACTCGAAGGCCTTTCAAATCTATGCAATGGCAGGCTCGAGGGAGCGGAGCTTGGGTCCGGGCAGGTATTCTTCTATCCGGGAAAAATAACGGGAGAGGAACTGAAAATAAGGATAGAGACGGCCGGTTCCGTGGGGCTCATCCTGCAGTCATTGCTCATAGCCTCGCTGAAGGCCAGGAAGAGGCTGACAGTGGACATAGAAGGCGGTGCAACGTTTGGCAAATTCGCTCCGCCACTGCAGTATACGCAGTTCGTTCTGCTGCCCCTCCTCAGAAAGATGGGATACCATGTCGAGATAAACATACTGAAGCACGGATTTTACCCGGTCGGGGGCTCGAGGTCCAAAGTCATAATACAACCCTGCAGGGATCTGAAACCCATAAACCTCGTCCGGGGGGGCGTGGAAACGGTCGATGTCATCTCAACGGCCAGCCAGCATCTGAAAAAGCCAAGGGTCGCGGAGAGGCAGGCGAGGGCCGTCGAACAAGCCCTCAGGGACAGAGGCTACGCCTGCAGCACAAAGACCAGATACGTCGATTCCGATTGTCCCGGGTCCGGGATTATCCTGTTGGCCAGAACGAAAGGGGGCGGCATCATCGCTTCCGACGGTCTTGGAGAGAGGGGAAAGAAAGCGGAAGTCGTGGCTGAAGAAGCGGTCATCGCACTGCTGAAAAACATCGATTCCGGGGCGGCCGTTGACATTCACATGGGCGACCAGATTCTGCCATATATGGCCCTGTGTAAGGGGGAATCAGAAATAGTGGCGCCGGATTTGACCATGCACGCCCAGACAAACATGTTCGTGATATCGCAGTTCCTGCCTGCTGAATTCGATACGGAAGTTCAAAACACGGGTGTTAGAATACGCAGCATGCCAGGCTGATTATCTGGGGTAAACCTTTTCAATCCTCGGTTTCCTTCTGAAGACGACCCTGCCTTCGCTCTCTATCGTCAATACGTCTTCGAGGGGAACGCTGAATTCTTCATAACCCGTCTCGCCTCCCCTTATTATTATGCACGACGCGTTGAAATCCACTATCTCCCGCCCGAAAACAAATCCCCTGTTGTCGACAGCCTCCGGACGGGAAACGGTCATGGAGCAGGAATAGAGCTTTTTGTTCCGCTTCAGCCTGTTCAGGACATCGTAAACCATGCCGCAACCCTCACCTTATTTTCCTTATCGGGACTCCCCCGGCCGTGATTCCCGGCTCAACGCTCTTGTTGACCAGCGAATACGCAGCCACCGTGGCCCCGTCCCCTATTTCGATGCCGGGGAGAACAAGACTCATGGTACCTATGGTTACGTTCTTGCCTATTTTGACTCTTCCCTTTTTCCATTTTCCGACAAGAAACTCGTGTGTGAGAATTGTGACATTGTTCCCTATGATGGAGTTGTCCCCGATCTCTATCAGTTCGGGAAAAAATATGTCGAGATTCGTTCCGAATATGCTGACATTCTTACCGATTTTCATCCCTACCCTTCTGTAGAGCCGGTTCTTGAATTCCAGGTCCGGGAGGATTTTGCAAATGAGCATGACGATGTAGTTCCTCAGAACCTTTCTGGG
>JAUXKD010000133.1 GCA_030624445.1 Candidatus Aenigmatarchaeota archaeon | reverse complement strand
GATATCTGCAAATTTTTTACTTACCCAGACAAATTGCATGGTAAATAGGCTTATTATAACATCGAATTTATCGAATTTTTTCTTCAGGAGATCCACTGTTGTGTCATTTTCCATTCCCATATTAATTATTATTTAATAATCGCTTAATAATCTTTCCGACAGATGGATTTTCCATTTCTCTTGTTACGAGAAAGCATTGTCAGAAAATACGCATTCCAAATATAGACCTAGACTCGGAAATCATGGCCGGAATTGCCCTTAACAGATCTCGCCCCAGCCGACAAGGCGCCAGCGTCCCATGACCTGCCTCGAGATGGTAACCCTCTCACCCTTCTCGGCGCATATGGGAATCTTGAGCTTTATCTTGGAAACCTTTCCCGTTTCGGTGATCTCTCCCACGGTTCTGGAGGTGCCGGAGGTGAGCATAAGCGGCGCGCCTTCCTTGAGCGGCTCGACCTTCAACTCTTCCTTCGAACCCACCACCCTTTTCAGCGTATTTATTTCCATGCTGAGCTCTTCCCAGACGGGGGGAACCTTTCCCGGCAAACCGACAACGGATCCCGAAAGCGCATCGGCCTTGGTGATGATGGGGTCCATTTTGGTCGAAACCCCAAGGAGCCCGCCTGGTGTCACGGTTTTCTGGTCCTTCATCGCTTTCTGAAGGCCAGTTATCTCTGTTACCAGGGGCTTTAAATGATCTTTTATCTTTATTCCAGGTCTCACTTCGATCTTGTCCCCGGTGTGCAGCTCTCCCTGCACAAGGGAGCCCCCGAGAACTCCGCCCTTCAGCTTTTCAATGAGTGTACCGGGCTTGTTGACATCAAAGCTCCTCGCCACAAGCATCTTGGGCGATTTTTTCCTGTCCCTTTGGGGTGTGGGTATGTGCTTCTCCAGTGCGGCTATGAGGGCGTCAATGTTTACCCTGTATTGTGCCGAAATAGGTATGATGGGAGCCTTTTCTGCAATCGTGCCGTTCAGAAACTCCTTTATTTTCCCGTAGTTTTCTTCAGCCTCTTCCTTGCTGACGGTGTCTATCTTGTTCTGCACCACGACGATGTTCTTTATTCCGGCTATGTCCAGTGCGACCAGGTGCTCGCTCGTCTGCGGCTGGGGGCAGGGCTCGTTCGCCGCTATCACCAGCAGTGCGCCGTCCATCAGGGCCGCTCCGGCAAGCACGGTGGCCATAAGCGTCTCGTGCCCCGGCGCATCGACAAAGGAAACGGTCCTCAACGTCTCACAGTCGGAGAAGCACTTCAGGCATTTGGGTGAAGTCGAGTAAGACTGGGGATGCTTGCATTTGCCGCACTTGTAAAATGAGATGTCGGCATAGCCAAGCTTTATCGTTATCCCTCTTTTTATCTCTTCGGAGTGCGTGTCGGTCCACTTCCCGCTGAGGGCCTCGGTAAGGGTGGTCTTTCCGTGGTCGACGTGCCCGACCAGCCCTATGTTAACCTCTGGGAGACTGTTTTCCTCCGCACCTTTCTTCGCTTCCCCCCCCTCTTTCGCTTTTGCCATGTCATCACCTTTTGCAATTCTTTTATTTGGACGGTAGTTTTAATAGTTTATATTGAAGGAGAGATGAACGAATATTGAGGTTTAAACGTTTTTTAAATCTAATCACTAAAAATAGAAATGGACTATTACACCGGGTGTGAAATGTTGGCCGTTGTCACATCTGAAGAAAAATATACTGTAAGGCCTCTTCTTGACTTTTTTGGAGATGATACACCTCACCCTGTTTTATACAGATCGTCTCACCATGGTATGGAAAATCTTATGGAAAGAAATGATCAATATGATACGAATAAACAGGAATCAATAACAACTGAGTCTCTCCTTGATTCTGTTCGAAATGGAACAGTTTTTTCCAATGAATGGAAAGAACTCCTTTCTCAGGCTTTTTATCGTTATCACGAAAACCCGACCCAGGAATTGAGATGGGAACTGGCAGAATCCCTAACCCCATATGTCAATATTGTTGCGGGAAAAGTTTTCCATAGATTACCCGAAGGTAATGATATATTGGAATATGAAGATTTTTCACAGGCCGGTATGGAAGGTGTTCTCAAGGTCATTGATAAATTCAATCCAGAAAAGAGACGTGATCCTCTGGCCATTCTTGATTTCAGGGTCAAAGGAGAGATGTTGGATATGTGCAGGGAGATGGATTATCTGAAACGTCATACCAGGGAAAAGGTAACCCGTTTAAATGAGGAAATAGAGAAACAGAGCCGGAAAAAGAAAGATAATTTTTATGCGCAGGATGTAGCTGAAAAACTTGGACCTTCCTATGTCGAAGTTGTCAGTTTGGTGGACAGCCCTGAAGTTGAGCACTTTTCCACGCAACAAATAGCGACAGATAGTCTGTCAATTAAAACGAATATTCTGGGACAGGTAAATGGTAAGGATCCGCTCAGCCCCATCCTCAAATGGGACCTCATAGAAAGAATGTGGAAGATGGTTGAAGAATTACCGGAACCAACGGGGCATGTTATTCAACTGCATGATCGGGACG
>JAUXKD010000029.1 GCA_030624445.1 Candidatus Aenigmatarchaeota archaeon | reverse complement strand
TGTGATATAAAATTATCAGTATGGATTTCAATTCACTGTGGCAGTCCATCGTTACATGGCTGGGGCAATTCTCAAGCAGGCTGCTTCCTGATTACATCATCCCGAACCTGTGGCTCATATTCGAAGTGGTGCTGATTCTCATAGTCGCCTACATAATAGGCCGTGTCGGAAAAACCGTCACCAAGAGAATCCTCAGTATCGTCGGCCTTAAGAGGCTGACAGCGAAGTCGTGGGCCGATAACGTTCTGAAGGTGGCGGGCTACAGGGGAAGCATTGTTGAGCTCATAGGAGACCTTGTCAAGTGGCTTATCTACATACTCTTCTTCACGTTCATTCTGCAGATGGTGGGCCTTTCCGGCGTTGCGGACATATTCAGTCAGATCGCTAACTTCGTGCCGAGGTTTATCGGGGCCATACTTCTGATTGTCGTGGGTTTCATAATAGCGGACTTCTTCGGCAAGGTGTCCGAGGAAGCGGGCGGAAAGTTCATGGAGGACCTGCATCTCGGCAGGTTCGTGGGCGGAGTGATCCGGTACACGGTAGGGATGGTTGTACTGGTGATGTCCCTCGCACTCCTAGGCCTCGATATCGTGGCACTCGCCATCCTGCTTTCGGCCCTGCTGGTCATATTGATAGTCATAACGATCGTCGGCATAAAGGACATGCTGCCCGAAATCACGGCGGGCATCCAGGTCAGGGAGATGCTCAAGGTCGGGGACAGGGTGAAGGTTGCCGGATACGGCGGTGTGGTGGAGGAAATGAAACCTCTCGTCACGAAGCTGAGCACGGGCAAATCGGTTGTCATAATGCCGAATTCCATGCTGACGGAAAATCCTGTGGAAAAGAAGAACAAGATTTCTGCGCGTTAAAGAACAAATAGGACTTCAGCCAATTAATATTATGCGTGTCAATCCCGGATTTCTGGTTTTCGGAGACGGTAAAAAGATGACCTGGGTGACCCCTCATTCAGGGCCCGCGCTCGAGACGCCCACGTCGCGGGACGACAATTCAGACACCGTGGCGAGCCTGTGCTGGATGAAGGTGGGCGGCAGGCTCGTGGTGTCCACGATGCCGAGAAAAAGGGCGCTGGGCATAGACTTCAACAGGGACCCTCCGACCTTAAAAGAGGCTTTGGAGTATTATCCCCATTTTCTGGAAAACGAGAACCCGCAGAAACTTGCGGAATACCGTCTTAAGTACGCATTCTGCGCAGCCGACAGGAGGGATCATTCCAGAAGGCTCAGGATATACAACAACTTCTGGTCCGAGGTGGGGGGATCAGGGAGGACTGTCGTATTCATCCACAGGAAGTTCACCAGGATGAAGAACTTCCCGAGCATAATGGACATAGTCGCTTACGAGGACTACGGCTTCAGCAGGAAAATCCTGGCCCCGATAATAGCCAGGATAAACAGGAAATACGCAGGCTTCCTGGAGTCGATAACCAGCAATTACATACATGCAATACTGCTGGAAGAGAAAAGGGCGGTGGAGAGGGTAACAGAGATATACGGTTCGTTCAATCTCGGGAACATGGGAGCCGAGTACAAAAGCCACATTCTCAATGACCTGAAAATCATAAAGAAGTTCGCGGACGAAAAGAATGTGGAGAGGCTCATCAAGCGCTTCACCCCAAAAAACTTCATTCACGCTGTCAAGTCCGCTTTAAGCAACGGACAGAAGCCGAAGATCACCGTCGAATCGATATTCAAGGGGAAGCACGGGAGGAGGCAGAAGAGGGTCATGTTCAGGAGGAAAAACGTGATAAGCATAGAGTCAAACGCCTTCCTCAATTACTGGTATCCGAACGAGGCTTCAGACATGATACTCGATATAGTCAACGAGATAAAACCGATGCGTAAAATTACGCAGTACCTTAAGGACATCGACCCCGCAAATTAATTAACGAGCTGCCGACAAAGTTTAGATTATATGTTAAGGTTGAGAAATTTCAGGCCCGGAGACGCCGACAAGGTCTGCGGCTTCAAGGAGGAAAGCGCTAAGATAAACTTCCCGGGTTACAAATTCGACAAAGCCATGTTCAGAAGGCACCTTCTCAGACACGCCGAATCCAATCCAGGTATGGTCAAGGTCATTGAGCGGGACAGGGAACTGGTTGCATACATCTGGTTCAAGATAGTGTCAAGCACGGTGGGAAGGTTCGGAAGGGTGGAGCACATCTTCGTGGACGACAGGTACAGGAAGCGCGGCCTGGCGAAAAAACTGATGGAGGCGGCAGAGGATCACATCAAAAGCCGGGGAATCGAAAGGATAAAATTGACCGTTACAAAAAAGAACAGGGCCGCTGTCTCTCTTTACGAGGGACTTGGTTATGAAGCCAGGCGTTTCGTTATGGAAAAAGATTTATAATTTCAATTCAATATTAGTAATAATGGGCATGAAAGAACGGCACGGGGTTCTCTTGTTCCTGTCCCTGTCGTTATACGTGATTCTCTATTTCCCGCTGGCCTCCGCTCTGAATGTCCATGAAAACCAGCAGAACATGGTCCTTACACTGGAGCGGGGTTCCACCTTCGAATTCCTGCTGCTCGTGGAGAACGTAGACGAACCCGCAAACATAGAGGCATCCGGTGAAATTTCAGACTGGGTAACCTTCGGGGAAACCCGGGAAGCCGTGTTCGCGATTTATCCCAACTATTTTATCATTGTCCCCGTGACGATCTCGGTGCCGGCAGGCACGGACATGGGCGAGTATCAGGGAAGCATAGAGGCGGACGGCATCAGGTTATCGAAACTCACGATAAAGGTGACGCTTGGGCTGGACGATGCGATAGCCTATGCAAAGATTTCAAACGTGGACGAGGAGGTAGGGAATCTGAGTGACCAGGTGGAAGCCCTCATAGGCTCTCTGGACGATGTGAGGACACAGATGGCAACGCTCGAGCATGAAGTTTCTGAGAAGATGAAGGAAATATACGACTACCAGAAGAACCTGACAACGCTCGAAAGCGAGAAGAACAACCTTGAATCGGAAAACGCAAGGCTTGAGGAGGAACTCCAAACCCTGCTCGGAAAGTCCCAGAACCTTGAGGAATCGAACCAACAGCTTAACGAAATGACCGGCATGCTCGTGGGCACCCAGTTGCCGGGCATGTTTTTCGGAGGGATAATTCTCGGCGTATTTATCATAGTAACCGCCCTGAAGATAGGGGCGATAAGGAAAAAGCGGGGGCGCAGGTTGGGCGGTACGGCAGACGACGAAGAATCACGGAGAGAAAAATTCAAGTACAGCTTCAAGGGAAAATGATCACTTCTTCTTTCCCCTGTGTCTCAATCCTCTGGATTTCTTTCCGGAAGAAGTCATGCCGCGGTTGGCCCTTCCTTTCTGTTTCCCTGAAGACAACACCTTAAGATTCATGTCCTTCTTTATTGCAGGATGGGAAGTGTCAGCAAGTATGATCTCGTACCATGAATGACTTCCGTCCTCCCCGACCCAGTATGAGTTCACCACTTCCATGTTTTTGTATTTCCTGGAGGCCCTTTCCTCGGCTGTCTGCTGTTTGGATTTGTTCAGCGTAAAGAACCTGCCGGCCCTTGTAGGCCTTCTCCCTCCCGCTGTCTTGGGCGTTTTCCTTCCGCCCCTCTCCACCTTTACCCGGACTACAGCAACGCCCTGCTTCGCCTTGTAGCCGAGGCTCTTTGCCCTGTCAAGCCTCGTGGGTTTTTCGACTCTCACTACGGTGGATTCGTCCCTCCACCGAATGATGTACTTCTTATACACCTCGCCAAGGCCCTCTTTCGGTTTCTTCCACATGTTCGCCAAAGACTTGTACATACCATCACTTTACCTGAAAAACTTATAAAAAGCTTATAAATATTGAAGGATTAATATATTTAACCCATTAAATCATTATAGATTATTCAAATACGAGGTAATTTCATGAATGCTGCGTTAAAGATTTTGATCGGTCTTGTGATAATAGCGATAGGTTTTGGATTCTTTATTGATTCGCCTTCAGTGGGTTTGTGGAACAGCGCGACGGGAATCAACTGGTGGAACAACTTCCTTATCGTAGTCACGGGTACTATACCCGCCCTCCTTGTGCTGATCGGCATTTTCATCGTCTGGCTTGAGGGGGACGAACTCAGTGCCGAGAAAGAGATGAAAGCTGAAGAGGAAACAATGGAGACGAAGGAAGTCAAGACCGCAGTGACTGCCGGCAAAAGCCCAGGACCTGCCAAAAGGCGGGGAAGACCGAAAAGACGCAAGTAGAAAACAAGCAATTCAAGTTATTTATCCATTGCCGGATTGTTCGTATGCCGGCAAGTCTCTCTTTCTTTATATCATTCAAAATACTATGAGAATTCCAGGCTAAGCACACCATTGTTGAAGGAACGCCCTACAAGTCTGAACTGCGCAGGTTTTGTGAGAATCTTGAAGTATGCCTTCTCCCCCGCTATGGCCTTTACCTCCACGGAGGATTCCAGCCTCTTTATTTCGATGTCATCATCAGACTTCACGCCGGGGATGTTTATGTCAACCACGACACTTCCCCCGACTCTTTTCACCTCCGTCTTTGGCTCCTCCGTTATCTTGGGCATCGGCTTTCTGAGGAAAGGGGCGGGTTTATGCTCCTCTTTTTCATTCACGTCTTCGATGCCTGCTTTTTGAAGGATGCCAAGATCGTCCTTGACAACCTTCCCAATTTTTTCATTCCCGACGTCACCGAAAGTTTTTACGCTCACTTTCGGGGGCCTGCCTGTCCCTGAAGAAATGTGGACCGAGAAGCCCCTGCCATGCACGGGCTTGAAACTCTTCTCGTCTTCCATTTTCTTGAACCACGGGGAAAGGTCCAGAGCTTCAATGTCTTTTTCAAAGAGCTTGTCCATTTCATCATTCTGAAACGAGCTCCTGATTCTATTGAACATCTCGCTGAAAAGGTCCCTCCCGAAGGTATCCATGTGATCCCCGCCTTTCCGTGCCCCGCATCTCGGACAGAAATCCCATTCACCTTCCAGATCGAATTCACAACTTCTGCATTTCATATTAGATTTCCTTAATGCACACTTTTATAAATATATTCTCAACGGAACTTCTCCATTGGTAACAGGAAGCGGTATCAATAAAGCTCCTCATCGTACGGTTCTTCCTCTTCTCCGCCTCCCCCAACGCCCAAAATTTTAGACCCGAATTTCTTGTACAGGAAAAACCCCAGGGCCCCTATTATTATCAAAACCACGATAACAACGATCATTGTAATAAGTGCATCAGTGCCCTGAGCAGTAGGCACCGACACCATCTCATTCGAAACGGAGCCGAGCGTGTCAAATATCACCCGGGCGTTGGCATAGCTTCTCTTGGAGGCGGAGTAATCATCATCGTTGAAGCTGGACAACGCGTTTTCCAGTTCAGCGTCCAGTGTGTCGAATATTCTGTTATCGATCGTATTTGAATCATATCCCGCAGCTAAGAAGTCCGCCTTGAGACTTTCGATATTCGACTGCAGCGTTTGTATGTCATCGGTGACGTCTCTGATACAATCCATGCTGACGTAGATGGTTGCAGAGCCGCCGTTGCTCGTTATTTCGACCTCACCGGATATATCCTCAAAGTCCGGGGTAATGCTGAGTTCAATGGAACCGAATGAACTCTCGGACACAGAGGAAGACGGAAGAGTGACCTGGGTTATTCCATCAAGCTCGCTGCTCAGGGTGGAACCGAAGCCGCTCAGTTGCCCCTTTCCCTTATTCTGTACTGTGAAAGATGGTGTGACAGCCTTACCCACGAGACAGTCGTCCGTTTCCCAGAATCCCGGGCTGACCTTGATTACCGCATCACCACCGACGGCGCCGGGCAAATTAAGGTTTATTGCAACGTCGACCGGGATTGTCACTATACCGTTGACCTTTAGATTGATTTTTCCTGCGACGCTGGAGATGAGTGCCGCAGGATTCACCCTCACGGTGAGCGTTGACGTTGAGGAAGGCGTCAGTGTCGTCTTGTCAAAATTCAGAGTGACATAGCTCGTCACGCCTTCGGTGCTGGAAGAGAGGCTTATGGTATTATTGCCTGTATTCTTTATGGTCACGGTTTTTACGAGCGTGGTGGTCCTGTTGGTTACCAGGAAACTCAGTGCCGCGGGTAAGATATCAACAATCCTTTGAGCCGTGAATGTATCCTGGGCCGTACCGCCCCCCGCGTTTACCGTCACGAGATAGTTGCCTTCCCCGAAGGTGTTCAAAATCTGAAACGTATACGAGAATTGCTGGTTAACGACATTTTTGGTGCCGAGGGACTCCGTCCTCCCGTTCGGCAGCCTCACGCTGGCCGAGACCTGGCTGTATTTTGCCTGGCCGGTTATCTGGACTTCCTC
>JAUXKD010000026.1 GCA_030624445.1 Candidatus Aenigmatarchaeota archaeon | reverse complement strand
TGGGCCTGATTGTGCTTAACCCAGGTGACGTCCGGGATTTGTGATCCGGCTTGTATGCATACGGCACCCGCAGGATGAAATGACGACAGCCTGACTCATCCTATGTAGGAATCGGCCGAAGACTTGGGAGCATCGTCTTTAATTTTCCCGGATTTTATCCTCTTCTGGAAACGCTGGGCATGATTCATCATCCACTTGGCAACAGAAATGAACTGGGGAGGCGACATGTGGACCTCCACTTGAAGCTCCCGGTTTATCTTTTCCAGTCCCATCGCGCCCCTCGGCTTGTTTTTCATCGCAGGCTTTATCCTGTCCAGGAAGAAGATCACCCTTCCGTCGTTCGGATCGAGACCCCCGAAAACGCCGCTCGTGTCAACGGCCCTGAATGCCGGGTTCTCGGTTATCTCCATCTTCACGTCTTTCTTACTTTTCTCGCTTTTCTTTCTCATGCTTTTCTTTCTCCTTCTCCATTATTATTATTTTCTCCACCTTTTTTGTTTTCTCCCTTTTGAATGGCCTCATGATAAGCTCGGCCAGAGCGCCTATGCTGACCAGTATGTAGTAGACGAAGTATATCTCTGCGCCCGTTATCGCGAACCACAGCAGGTTCTGCGGCGTTGTGGGAATCGAGGTACCCAGGAACATGTTGGCGAAGATCGGGAACAGTCCCGCTATAACGGCTATTATGAGCCCCCTCACAAGAACCTTAACAGCCTTATACGCGACCAGGATAAAAAGAAAGAAGAGTATAAAGAACACGAAGAGGTTCGGCTGCTGGAGAACGCCTGCCAAGGCAGAAGTAATCGCGTCAAACATATTTTTATCTTTCCTTTGCAAATTTAAAAGGTAAGTATGTCAGAGACCGAAAAGAGGCTGATCGAGGAAACGAATAAGTGGACAGTCAGGATGAAGAAGGAACTGGAAGGCACCGAGCCTTATGGCACGAAGGGAGACGAGTTCCTGCGAAACATCAGGGCGTATCTCAAGGATTCCGGGCACTTCCTGAACAACGGCGACCCGGTGAGGTCGTTCGAGGCAATAATCTGGGCCTGGTCATGGCTGGAAATAGGAAAGGATTTGGAATTTCTGAAGAAGGAATACGTGAGGATAAAATAGGTTCCCCTGCCCATTCTTGGAAGCCCAGCAAAATGATAAGCTTTTAATGCGATATTCGAAAAAATACATATGCCTCACTGGGGGAAGACTATAGGAGAACAAGAGGTCGTAGGGGGTTTTTCTTGCGCTTCCCTTATAGCGGGGGGTCTTGTAATCTGGGCCGCTCCGGGGTGGGCGGTTTCAGCTCCAATCCTGATAGTCTTTGGCCTCCTTGCGTTCATCGATGACATAGTTCCCTACGGGAGACAGCCCCATCTCGCCAGCGAAAGTGGCGGCTTCATGGTCGGCATCCTGGCAGTCGCTGTATCCTTTTTCTCAGGCTTTCTTGTCTGGCTTTTGGCCGTGGCGGCCCTGCTTACAGCCATAAAGTTTGCCCCGAGAGTTCTGAGGCAACTCAAAACTTTTAAAACTTGACTGCATTATTTGTTTATGTCTTCTCCGCAGAGGATGCCCGCCAAGGAAAGAAAGATATCGGAGGTAGGAACAGAAGACACGAGAGTGAGCATTGTCGGGACCGTCGTGGATTTCAAGGAAAACATCCTGGCGGTTGACGATGGAACCGGGAAGATTGACGCTTCGTTCGAAGAGGCGCCAACGGTGAACCCGGGCAATCTCGTGAGGCTGCTGGGAAGGGTTATACCGCTGGAAGGCGGGTTCGAGCTGCAGGGAGAAGTATGCCAGGACTTTTCGAAAGCGGACGTTGAACTGTGGCGAAAGGTAAGCGATATGTGGGAGAAATCTTTAAAGGAATTATGAATGCGTAAGGAGGCGTACAAGATGTTCAAGATGGTGTTAAGCAATACTGATCTCATAAAGAACAGCATACCGATCATAGCCGAAATAATAGACGAGGGAGTCTTCAAGATAAACCAGAACGGCCTTTCCCTGCTTTCGCCTGACAGGACAATGGTGGCCGTCGTTGACTTTCAGATCCCCAGCGCGGCATTCGATGAATTCAAGGTGGAAGGGGACACGGAGCTTGGGATGAACCTTTCTTCCCTGGTTGACGTTATCAAGAGAATCAAAAGCACGGACAAGGTTATTATACAGTCAGGGAAAGAGAACAAGGTGAACATCACCATCGAAGGGAACGGGAAAAGGAAGTTCGAGCTGTCCCTGCTGGATATACAGACGGAAAAGCCTCCCATAGACCAGCTGAAATTCACAGGAAAGATCGAAATGAAAACGCAGGCGCTGGAAGAGGGGATTGCCGACGCCGACATAGTGGCGGACTCCGTTGTTTTTCAGGCTTCCGCAGGCCTCTTCAAGATGTCGACAAAGGGCGACGTATCCTCCGCGGAGCTGGAACTCAGGAAGGGTGAAGAGAGTCTGGTCAACATGGAAGTTGCCGACAGCATAAGGGCCAGATACCCGCTCGAGTACCTGAAAAAAATCATAAAGGCGGCGAAGCTGTCGGAAAACGTCCTGCTCGAGTTCGGCACGGACTACCCCATGAGGATCATGTTCAGGGATGTGGACAAAGTAAGTCTCGGATTCATTCTTGCCCCTAGGGTTGAGGATTAGATATCAACCTTCGGCAAAATAATTTCCCGATTTTCTTCATGAAATAATGCTTTGATTTTTCCGTTTAAACTAAAAGCGATACCATTCAGGCTTTTTACATTACATTAAAAAATGAAGTTTTTTTGACATATCTTTTTATCTGGTTAGAACCAATAATGTATTATCTGTTATTTGCAGCGGATTCTATGGCCTACAAAAGGTACATCAAGAAAAACGGAAAGGTTTACGGACCATACGTTTACCACAGTATCAGAGACAAGAATGGTGTTGTAAGAAACATATACGTCAGGAAGGGAACACCAAAAACTCCCCGCATAAGCAACTTTACATTACTTCTGAAGGAAAAAAAGCTCTTTCTCATCCTTGCTACAATACTTGTTGTCAGCGGAGGAACCCTCTTCTTCCTGCAACCCACAGGCTATCTCATCAGCGAAGAGACCATCTCCCTTTCAATGGGCATGAACTGGAACGTAAGCGAAACCCAGCAAAAAACCGTAAACCTCTCAGCCAAGCCCGAATCCCTCTCCCTCTCCGGATACGTCCGCGGCAACGGCACGGTCAGGGTCTACGCATTAAGGAACGGCGAACGTCTCCTAATTTACGAGAGAGCCCCTCCCGAGAGCGGGGCTCCAATCACCGGCATGGCCACTGGCGACGATGAAACAGTCACCGATACAGTTACCGACACCCCTCCCGAAGAAACCACCACCCCGGAAGAAGAAATCCAAACAACAGGAGAAGAACCCACCGAAGAACCTCCCGCATCTGAACAAGAAGAACTCTCTGAAGAACTACCGACACCACCAGAACAACCTCCCGAAGCATCTCAGGAAGAAACCCCGGAAGAAACTTCAGAAGAAACCCCCGGAGAAACCACTACTCCGGTAGAAGAAACCGAAGTCCCACCACAAGATCAACCTCCACCTGAAGTAACACCGGAAGAAGAACCTCAACCGGAAGCTCCCCCCGAGGAAGAGCCGGAACCCGTAAACGTCACCCCTGAAGAACCGCCTCCCCAACCCGCTCCAGCAGAAAACATAACCGAAGAAAACGCAACAATCCCCCCGGCAGAAGAGGAACCAACTGTCCCAGAGCCTATAACCAATGTCACGGAGAACATATCAGAAGAGATAACAGAAGAACTCCCACAGCCTTCAAACATAACGACCCCATCAGAAAACATCACAAACGTAACCTACCCCCCTGAGAACATAACCAACATAACGACACCCAACATAACCGAAGAACCCATACCCGAAGAACCAACCTTCCGCTTCGACAACGCCTGCATAGAGACCTGCATACTCTCAGGATTCAATGAGACCATCACTATTCTTATCGAACTCGGCCCGAACACGACCGTCTTCATAGAAAACATAAGCTATACAACCAAAATCCAGATAGCCAACAAAGAACCCGAACTCACCCAAAACATACCAGATATCAACATGATCGAAAACCAGATATACTCCCTCGACCTTAGCAACCACTTCGACGACCCAGACGACGACCAGCTCACCTACGATTCAACCCAACCCAACAACATCCGTATAACCATAACAGGCTCAACCGTAACCATAACCCCACAAACAAACTTCACCGGCACAAGAACAGTCACCTTCTACGCCAGCGACGGCATAAACACAACCCCATCAAACCCCGTCCGGATCAACGTAACAAGTAACATCACAATGAACATAATGCCAACCATAATCCCAATAAAAAAGCACTTCAAACCTGACGAAGACTCCGTATTCGACTTCGAATTCCTATCAAAGGAAGAACTGATCAAGCACGACAAATGGAAAGACGAATACGAAGTATACGAAGAATACACAAACAAAACCCTGGAAGAGCTCGAATCCCTGGCTAAAACGATAACAAAGAAACAAAAGCAAAAGAAGAAATGGACCACAGCCAATGAAACCATAGAGGTCTTTGTCTCTGATCACAACGGCGACCCAACAACAATAGAAGCAGAAATAGAAGAACTGAGAGAAGGCAGATTCAACATAGTAATACCGACACAGCGGCAGTTCAGGGCAGGGAAATACACAATAACACTCAAGCTAACCAAGGACGGCGTAACCTACACCCAAAAACAGGACTTCACCTGGGGAGTTCTCGCGATAAACACCCACAAATCCATCTATCTCGAAAACGAAACCGCCATCATAGCAATCGCCGTCCTCGACGACGGAGGCCGAATGGTCTGTGACGCCGACGTGCGTCTTGAAATAACCAACCCAAACAACGAAAAAACAACACTATCGACACAAAACAACGAAATAAGAATCAGCCCCGAATGCAAGGTCTACGGCGTCACCAACCTCCCGGACTACTACACCTATTACAACACATCCACCGCAGGAACCTACCTGATGAACCTGACCGCCGAAACCTATAACGGCATCCGGTCCATCTCAGACAACTTCTCAGTCCAAATCCGGACAGATTTCGACGTCTCAAGAGACGGCCCGACAAGAATCTACCCGCCAGTCCCTTACGTAATGAACTTCACGATCAAGGCCAACAAAAACCACAACGGCCCGATCACAGAATACGTCCCAGCCTCCTTTGCCATAACACCCCAATCCGGCCTGACAGTAACTACAGCAGGAGACACCAAGGCACTCACATGGAACAGAAAGCTGGACAAGGGAGAAACCTACAACCTGGCTTACGAATTCGACGCCCCTGATGTCTCACCTTACCTCTTCACCCTCGGAAAACTGGAAATTTCAGGATGGAAAGAATCACGGAACTGGATGATAGCGAGTGACGTCCCCCAGGCGTCCTGTGGAACGCTCAGTTCAGCAGGAATATACACGCTCACCCAAAATGTCAGCAACGCAACCACATGCTTCGATATAGGTGCCAATGACATCACCATTGATTGTGTCGGCTACACAATCAACTACTCCACGAGTTCGGCAGGCTACGCCGTTGACAATTCGGCAGGCTACGACAACGTCACCGTCAAGGACTGCGTGATCGTGCAGGGCAGCACGTCCGCCAGCGCCTACGCAATCTACTACCGAAACAGCGCGTACAATGGAACTATTGAAAACAACATCATCACGACCTCAGGCTCCGGCGCCCACGGCAACATCCACTGGAACGCCGCCAACAACAACACCATCACCAACAACACTATAACTATATTAGGTAACGCCGACGGCATTATGTTCTGGAGTAACAATAACAACAACAGCATCACCGGCAACACCATCACGACCTCAGTCAACTCCGCCATCGGCATCTACCTGCTGGGTGGTAGTGACAACACGTTCATCAGCAACAACATCACGACCTCAGGATCCGACGCCTACGGCTTCTACCTCTGGGACGCTGACGGCACCAACATAACAGACTCTGTCGTGAACGCCACCAACGAGTACGACGTCTTGGTTCGTGGCACCAACGGATACACCATCAACCTTGTTAACCTGACGTTCAACAAGTCGGACATAGGCTTTGCCTTTCCAACTGAAACAGACTCCGTCTACGTCATGTGGTACCTTGACGTGCACGTGATCGACGAACTCAGCAGCGACATAAACAATGCGGAGGTTAACATCAGCCGCAACGACTCCGCGAACATATTCGACGGCTACACGAAGTCCACCGGTTACATACCACAGCAAACGGTCGCGGAGTTCTGGCAGAATGCAACAGTGACAGAGACCCTCTCCCATGACATAAACGCATCCTTCTCCGGCGTCAGCAATTCCAC
>JAUXKD010000037.1 GCA_030624445.1 Candidatus Aenigmatarchaeota archaeon | reverse complement strand
TTTTCTCCAGTATCCCTATCATCTCATTAAGGGAGACGGAACTGCCCGTACCAACGTTTATCGCCTTCCCCACGGCTTTCTTCGATTCCGCTGCAAGCATGTTCGCCTTCACGACGTCCCTCACATCGACGAAATCCCTTGTCTGCTTCCCGTCGCCGAACACCGTCAAAGGGATGCCCTTCTTCATGTTCTTAATGAAAATCGAGATCACGCCCGAATACGGGCTGTCAGGGCTCTGCCTTTCCCCGTACACGTTGAAGTAGCGCAGCGCCACGGTCTCAAGGCCATAAAGATGCCCGTAAAGGGTGACGTACGTTTCCCCGGCCATTTTTGATATCGCATAGGGCGACTTCGGGTTCGGCTTCAATGTCTCTGAAACTGGCATCGTCTTCGGGTCGCCGTAAACGGCCGAAGAAGACGCGAATACCACCCGTTTCACATCGTTCTTCCTGCAGGCCTCAAGGACGTTGAGGGTCCCCCCGATGTTTAGGTCGGCATCCATACGGGGGTCTTTTACGGAAAGGGGTATCCGGACGTTCGCCGCCTCATGGAAGACCACGTCCGCATCTTTCAGGTTCTCAAGAACGGCTTCCGCGTTCCTCACGTCGGTTTCTACAACCTGTATTTTGTCCCTGATGTGCGCCAGGTTCTCCCTTTTACCGGGAGAGAAGTTATCCAAAACCTTCACGGAGTTTTCTTTAGACATCGCCTCCGCCAGCCAGGATCCTATGAATCCCGCACCGCCCGTTACGACAATCCGCTTGTCCGTCAGAGTCATAAATTTAATAACAGCCCGACAAAATAAATAAGTGATGTCCGTGAAGTTATCGATCGACGAGTTTGAAAAGGTTGGGAAGATCGTCAAGAAGAACGACGTTTACACCGTCCTTGACGTATCAAAGCTTGAAAACCTCGTCGTATCGATGACCGTTCTTCATACGGGAAAGGAAACTTCGGGCCACTCCCATAAAGAGGCGGACGAGGTTTATTTCTTTGTAGAAGGTGAGGGAAAAATGAAGATTGGCAACGAGAAAATCGAAGTGGGGAAAGGTGATATAATACTGATACCCGGGGGCAGCTTCCACAAGGTTTTCAACGAATCAGGAAGCGATATGAAATTCGTGAGCGTTTTCGAAAAATACGGTGACAGGACCTAGTTCTTTTCCTCATAAATCTTCTTGGCCTCTTCGTAGCTTTCAACGCTTCCTATGTCAAACCATTTGCTCTCCCCGTCGAAAACAAAACCCTGCACCGCCAGCCGCTTGGTCAGCCAGGAGATGAAAAACCCGGGAGCGTCCGGGTTGTTACCGACGCTGAGGTATTCGTGAATCATTTCGACCGCCTTTTTCGGGAAAAAGTAGCATCCCGTGCTTATTATGGTGGATACCGGTTTTTCAGGCTTTTCATGCAGTTCCTTTATCATATTTTTCTCGTCAAGAACGACAACCCCGTATTTTTTCTTTATTCTTTCCTTTTTCTCCATGTCATACAGGGCGACCACCGGAAAACCGTTATCCTTCCCCGTTATGAATTTTTTGATGTCGAAATCGAAGAGGTTGTCACCGGCCACCACTAACAGGTCGCTGCATATTTCCTTCTGCCTTATGAGAAAGCCCAGTGCTCCTACGGCGCCCATTTTATCATTCTCGCAGGTCGCGGGCTCCACCACGATCTCCAGTTCCTTCCCGAGTTTCACGCCCTTTGACCATTCCTTGAAATGCGGCTCGAACTTCTGGTTTATCGAGATGTAGATCTTGTCCAGGTCTTCTATACCATCCAAATTTTCCAGGATGTACTCTATTATGGGTTTTCCGGCCACGGGAAGCAGTGGCTTGGGGAGCTCCTTCGTGAGGGGCCAGAGCCTCTTGGCAAACCCGCCGGCCAACACTATCGCGTCCATTTTTATCACTTTTTATCATTTAACAGTCATGAAATTTAAATGTTTTCTATTTAGCTATTAAAATAACTATTTAAAAAGCTGCTTTAAAATATTTACCTTTATAGTCTCTAATCGTGATAACAATGGCCATCAGACCGGCAAAATGCTACACTAAGGTGAAAAGAAGGCCCAATACAAGTGTCTCAAAGCGCAAGCCCAGGAAGTCTTACGTGAAGGGCGTTCCGTATCCCAAAATAAAGTCCTTTGAGATAGGCACGCCCAAGCCTGAGTACAAATCCAGGTTTTACCTTGTTGCCAAAGGCGCTGCCCAGATAAGGCATAATGCCCTCGAAGCGGCCAGGGTTTCCACCAACAAGAATCTCGAGAAGGTTCTTGGGGCCGGGGCGTATTTCCTGAAAATTTTGGTTTATCCGCATCATGTCCTCAGGGACAACCCCATTGCGACCGGGGCCGGAGCCGACAGGTATCAGACCGGGATGAGACTGTCCTTCGGAAGACCCATATCGACCGCCGCCAGGGTCAAAAAGGGGCAACGCATCATAGAGGTCAGGGTGACCCCGGGGGACGAGAGCGTGGCCAAGAAGGCCCTCAAGATCTCATCATCAAAGATACCCGTGCCGTGCATGATAACGTTCGAATGATTTCAGCCGATCGTGCCCCGCGTTTATGGACAATCGATTTAAAACTTGGCCCGAATTATCTTTTTAAGATTATAAATTTTAAGGTCAATAATAAACGGGGTGTTTTTTTGTACGTTGTAGATTTGGAGGAGGCTGACAGCCGGGAGGGATTCGGGTTCAAGGCAGCTGAGCTTGCTGGTCTGCAAAAATCCGGCTTTCCCGTACCCAAGGGATTCGTAATAGCGCCCCAGGCGTTGCAGCTGTTCATTTCCAGAAACGGTCTGGAGGAAAAAATCCGGTCTGCGTTGGAAACCGCGGAGAGGGGTCCCGCCGGCACGATGGATGCCGAAAAAGAAATGAGAGAACTTTTCACATCCGCTCTTATACCGACAGAAATAAGAAAGGAGATCGTATCTGCCTACGAAAAACTCTCGCTCTCAGAGGATGTCAAGAGGGCCGACATGGCTGCACTCGAACTGATAAAGATGGGCCGGAGCCAGGAAAGGGTGGCAGTACGGCCTTCTGTTATGACTGATCATGGAAAAAGTTTCGCCGGCCTCACAAAGGCGTTCCTCAATGTGAGCGGTGAGGATGAATTGTGGAAATTCATCAAACTATGCTGGGTGTCGCTGTTTTACCCTTTAACCTCGCTGTACAAGGAAAGAATGGGCATGGAAGGGCAGCCGGCAATGTCGGTGATTGTGCAGAGAATGGTGGATTCCGAAAAGGGCGGCGCCATGTTTATAAATTTCGGAAACGACAAGCTTCTCGTTGAGGCGTCATGGGGTCTGGGAGAAACCGTGAGCTCCGGGCTTGTGACCCCTGACGAGTACCTGCTGGACAAAAAAGGCGCTCTTTTAGGTAAAAACATCTCCAAGAAGCTGTGGATGCATGTCAGAAGCCCGATGTCTGGAAAAACCGAAAAGGAGCATACTCCCGGTAGCAAAATGGATGCCCAGGTGCTTACGGAAGTGGAACTGAAGAAACTGTGCGAACTGTCCGACAAATTGCAGACCGGCGTTTCGGAACAGCGGATTGTAGACTGGTGCATAGCAAGGAACAGGGTTTTCATACTCGATACCAAGCCGGGCAGTTATGAAATTATCGGCGGCCACGAAGAGCTGGACGGTACGGATGTTTTGGTGACGGGAAGGTGCGCGTCACCAGGGACCGCGGCCGGGGGGATCGTGCTCCCTGACAACGAAGTCAATGTTCAGTTCAATGCCGAAAACATAGTCGTATCCGAAAACTCATCCAGCGACATGCTTCTTTCCTTTCCCGATATAGGGGGGTTCGTGACCAATGAGGGAGGAAGACTGTGCAACTTCGCCATCCTGGCACGGGAACTGAAAATCCCCGCATTGACTGCAACACAGAACGCCACGTCAATACTGAAAGACAGCAACAAGGTCAAACTTTTTGCCGAGCAGGGAAAGGTTGTGAAAGTCCAGGAAGAGATGGTAAGGGATGTACAGGAGTATCCTGAAGCAAGTCCCGAAGTGGAAACCCCTCAGTTTCCGTCTGAGACCGCCGAACATGAGACCGCGCCGGTAGAGAAACCCGTCAGCGCCACGAAGATATTTGTGAAGGTCGGACCCGCAGGTTCTGAAAGGATCGAAGGCGTGGATGGATTCATCATGATAAAAGGCACTGAGACGGATATCTTGCCGGGTTCAGAGATTGATAACATAAGGGCCCTGGGCGGCCTGCCTGTCTGGCTGGGTAGCAGCGGGGAGCATGACTTTTCCGAAGCCGTTAACGCCGCCAAGGGGTTCGAGGAATCGGGCCTGACCGGCGTCTCTTTGTTGATCCCCGCCACCAGGGGCCGGAGGGATGTCGAGAGGTGGAGGCATCAGACGCCATCCAGCATGAAGCTTGGGGCCTCCATCAAAACGCCCGCCATGGCCCTTTCGGTCCCTTCAATTCTCGAGGAGGAAATAAGGTTTATCAATCTTGAACTCAGAAGCCTTGTGCAGTTGAGCATGGGGCTTGAAAGGCCCGACGCTGAGCTGCACTCGGCGGTGCTGGATATGATTTCCACCGTGGCTGAACTGTGCAGGGAGAAGGGCACAAGATGCTGTGTGAGCGTCCCTGCCGAATATCTTACGGAGGAAAACATAGAATCGGTGATAAGGCGGGGCGTTGATGTCATCTGCGTTGAGCCCGGAATGGTTGAAAACCTGAAAGACATCATGGTAAGGGCGGAGAAAAAGATACTGCTTGAAAGCGGTGCGTTGAAAAACGAACCGGAAACCGCGCAGGACTCCGGACAGGATGAGTTCAGCCCCTCTTCTTTTTCTTTGCTTTGAGATTCTTCTCGTATATTTCTACCCACTTGGCGGCTTTTCCAGCGTCCTTCTTGCTGTTGCCGACTCCGCTCGTGTTGCCGACGCCGACCATTATGATCTTATCCTTCTTCTTGGTCCTGGATATGCTCCTTTTTATGGAATCTTCAACAACCGGAAGCGCGTCTGTCATCTTCTTTCTCATTGGCTGTATTGCCTCCTCGGAAGACATCTTGACCACTATGCTGTCGATCGGGATGTTGTGCTTGACCACGGCGTCCTCTATGTAGCTCCTCTCGACACCCGGTCCGCCCATGGCCACGCCCACGCCCTCGGCCACGGAGCCCGTAACTTCCCCCTCCAGTTTGGCGGCTGCGTCTATTGTTATGACCTTCGCAATCTTGTGTCTCTTTATCAGGCTTTCCACCACTTTCCCGGGACTGCCCGTCCGGCCCCCCGGTCCCTTCGCCTTGAGGAGGAAGACGCGCCTGCCGTCGATGGTCTTCTCTGAAAGCATTATTTCCTCAGCCGTCTCCTTCATATTACCGTTGTCTGTGAGACTGGCTATGACCCAGGGTCCGACGCCATCTCCTATGGGCTCTCCCCTGGCAAGCGACTTCGTTCCCTTGAAGAGGGCCTTGGATATCATTTCTATCAGGGGGAGCTGCATCTGGATTATCATGGCTATCTGATACGACTTGGTCTTCTTTATCATCTCGACATAGTGTCTCACTATCTTTGCTATCATGTTCAGCTCTATGCCGCCGGCCATTCCCATCTGTATGCTGGCCTTCCTCTCTTCATCGAACGTGGGGGCAACCTGGTCGACGAAATATCTGAACCTGTCCTTCTCATTCTTTATGACATGGTCCATCTTCTTCACGATTCCGTAGGGGTCAAGACTGATGGGTCCTATCAGGAAAAATTCGAAAAACCTTTCCACGCTTTCCTTGACGTTCTTGCTTGGTTTCTTGCTTATCTCATCGGTGAGGAATTTTTTGGACGTGGCGGAAAGCTTTTCCAGCCTTCTTGCGCTCCCCT
>JAUXKD010000057.1 GCA_030624445.1 Candidatus Aenigmatarchaeota archaeon | reverse complement strand
ATGTATTAATGAAGGCCGAATCAGTTTTCCCATACGTCGCAATAATTACAAACGGGACAATAAAAGTTCCAGAGGAATTTCATAGCCGTCTTTACGTATCAATTGACGGTAATGAAAAAACCAACGATGCTATTCGAGGAAAAGGTGTCTTTTCGAAAATAATTGAAAATTATTCAGGCGACAATCGCGTTATAATAAACATGACCATAATGAAATCAAACTATAAAGAACTGGAGGACGTTATAAGAATTTCAAAAAAGCATAAATTTCGGGGCGTGGTCTGTAATTTGTACACACCGGGAATTGAATATACCGGTCCAGATTTTATAAAAGACGACACAAGAAAAAAGATAATTCATGAGTTAAAACGGATGAAATCTAAATATCCTGATATTTTTCTTATGAGCAAGTCAATGATTAATTGGTATGAATATCCGGACCATAGAAATAATTGTTATTGGGGCGACAATGTATTGCATTTTGACGTTTCATGGAAAAAAAGAAGGTGCTTTGCCAAAGCAGACTGCTCAAATTGTGGTTGTTTAGCTGGAACATTTCAAAATCCAATAAAAATGTTAATGTCCTCAAGAGAAGCCATGAGAATCATTTCAATATAATTGAAAGTTAAAATGTGCCATTCCCCCACGAATTCATGCTCTGCCCGGCGGGAGCATGATCTCTTTTTGTCCACAGGAATTGGGTTTTATAGGAAGTTTGAGAAACCGATTTTTCAAAGAATGCCATTAGTGAGGTAATTTAAAAAATGCAGACATTTAATCATTATGAAAGTGGGAAATTATCTGGAAATTCTAAAAAAAGGAGGAGTGGTTTTAATCTGGGTGGTGATCATTATAACGGTTATTTCACTTTTTCAATCCTATTCGATTGTTCATCCGCTTAGAAGACCTGTGACACTGACGCCTTCATACTATGGAATGGATTACGAAAGTGTCGTTTTCAATTCTTCGGATGGCTTGCGATTGAAAGGATGGTTGATTCTGAACAATGAATCACGGTCGATGGTAATAGTCAGTCATGGCCACGGAGCAGACAAGGGGGACGTTCTTGACGTTGCCGGAGTGTTGTACAGAAACGGGTACAGCACATTCCTTTTCGATTTCAGAGCCCACGGCGAGAGTGAGGGTGATTTCGCCAGTCTGGGATGGCTTGAAACCAATGATCTTGAAGGAGCGATTGAATTCGTGAAAGACAGAGCCAATCCCGATAATATAGGAGTGATCGGGTTTTCAATGGGGGGGACCGTTGCCATAACCACTGCCGGACAAAGGGATGAGATAAAAGCCGTAGTTGCGGACAGCGCCTTTGCAGACAGGTCTAAATTGATTGACATGGCTGTAAAATATGTTCTTCCTTCCCCGTTGGATTTTTTGATTCACTTTTTCCTGCGAATACAGGGTATGGATATGGTTGAAAACCTGCCTCTCGAGCATGTAGATGCTATAAGCCCTAACGCATTGCTGATAATACAGGGGGATAAAGACCATCTTGTAGAAGTGGAAGATGCCATGTCGTTGTACGACAAGGCGAAAGAGCCGAAAGAACTCTGGCTGGTTCCCGGTGCGCCTCATGTGGGTGCACAACAAGCAGAAAAAAGCGAATACGAAAAAAGGGTTTTGGAATTTTTTGATAAATATCTAAAGGGCGGGTGACGATGACCGGCGGAGGCATCCAATGTAATTAATCATTTGCCCGGGCGGGATACTTTCACCTGACTCGATTAAAATAAAGAAATAGATAGAAAAATAAAAATCTGCACTTACCTAGAATTGCTTAAATAATTAGAATTGTCTTCTTTTCGCGAAGCAATCTCTGCAGTAAACCGGCCTGCCTTCAGTGGGTTTGAACGGGACTTCGCAGTCTTTTCCACATTCGGCACAAGTCGCTTTATGCATTTTCCGCGGTCCGAAATCTCTTTGGGGACCGCCACCGTTGAAATCTCCCATATACACTCTCTCCTTAATTTTAACATAAAAGAAAACTTTTCAAGGCTTCCCAACATGTTATTGAACTGCTTATGTTGTCTGTGCTGTTAGCACCACTCGTGAGTTCACAAGACTCAAATAAAGTCTTAACAAATGAAGATATTGATTATATACATATAAAAGTGTTTAATTCGGCGGAAGGGAACCTTTATTTTTTATTCGTCTGTTTTTACGATTTTTCATCAGTTGATTTTACCACTTCGCAAGCTTCTTCTTTATCCTGTCCTCGGGCCTGGCGACGATTATTTTCCCGTCGACTCTGACCCGTTTCCTTGAATCTGGCAGGAAGAAGCTGAAAACGTACCGGTCCTTGATGAAGCGCCTGTCCTTTCCCTTAACCTCGACCGTCAGGGTGTTCCTCGTCTCATCGACGACCTTTCCGGTTATTTCCGAGTCCGAAGAATCCGTAACCCGCACTCTGAGGCCGATCAGTTCGTGTCTCACAAGGTTCTGGGGAGTTATCATACGATTCCTGTCCCGCCTCTGGATTCTCAGAAAACCTCTATCTTGTCGGCCGGGAATCCAAGTTTTACAAGAAGGTCTTTCACTCGCTTCTCATGATTGCCCTGCAGTTCCACGGTATCGTTTTTGTACGTGCCCCCGCAGGCCAGCTTGGTCTTGAGTTCCTTGAGGACCTTTTTCACGTCAACGTCCTTGCTTATGCCTGAAATCACCGTCACGGTCTTTCCGTACCGTTTCTTGATAAGCGAGACCTCTATTTTCTGCTCTTCTCTCGCCATTGTCTCGCAAATACACAGTTCCTTCGGAAGACCACACTTGGGGCAGATATCACTCATGAAGACTTTTCCTTTTTTATAGTTAAAATTCTGGCTATGGTTCTTTTCATCTCCCTTACCTTTCCCGGAGAAGAAACAGGGGCGCCTATTGCGATGTTCGCTCTCTCTTTGGCAACCTCAAGCCTGAGTTCCCGGACTTTTTTGTCGAGTTCAGCCCCGTCCAGTTTTCGGGCATCCCGGGATTTTAATATTGCCATTTTTGACCTCTTAATTTTTGATTTCCTCTTTTTTATTCTTTTCGTCCTTTCCGGAGATTTTCTCGGGGGTGTCCCCTGATTTTTCCGGTGCTTGTTCGCTGCTTTCCTTCTTTTGGTCCTCGGCCGGGGTCTCATCTTCGGCTTCCCCGTATTCGAAATCGAGGCTGCCTTCCTCGTCCATTATGGCATCCTTCTTTTCTTCCTCACGGGGTTTTCCCTCGACCTTTTCGTCCTTTTTCAGTATCTCCCCCGTTATGTCCATGAAGTTCTTCATGATCTTGACCTTGATGCCTATCTTGCCCGGTCTTGTGAGGGCTTCCACGAAACCGTAATCGACGAGCTTTTGTGCCGTGTCGCCGCAGTGCTTGAGGTAGCCGTACGTAAACTTGGCGGTCCTGCTCTTGCTTCCACCGAGCTTCCCGCTAATTATTATCTCGACTCCCAGGGCCCCAGCTTCCATGACCCTCTTCATGGAGAGATTCCCGATCTTCTTGTGGTTGTATCCCCTTTCCATGGCGGTTTTTATCTGCTTGGCAACGATCCTGGCATCCAGATTCGGGTTGTCTATTGATTTCACGTCCACTTGCGGATTATCAAGCTCGAATTTGTTTTTAAGTTGCTCGGTTATCTTGTTGATCTTGCTGCCGCTCCTTCCTATGACCCTGCCCGGCTTGTGTGTATAGATGAGAACCTTTATGCCCAGCGGGGTCCTTTGCAGCTCTATTTTAGAGTAGTCTGCCGAAGGGAAGTTGTTACTAATAAAATCGCCTATCGAGACTTCCCTGATTCCCTGCTTGACAAAGTATTTCTTGAGCATGTTTACCAGCCTGTTTTTCAACTCTCCTTTAAGACCAATTGTATATTGGTGACCTTCCTCATCCGCCTTCTCAGTTTGAATCTCCTGGGCCTGAAAAACCGGAAACCCTGGTGAACTGATGCATTGACTATCAGCCTCTCTGCCTCCATGCCTTTGAATTCCGCATTGTTCTCCGCGGATTTCAGAAGCTCCAGTATCGCCTTTGAAGCATTGGTGTAGTATTTGCCGTCCAGGTTTTGTTCCGCATTCACCAGCCTTTCAACCAGCGCCTTGGCCTTGGGAAGCGGTTTTCCCGATATCTTCCTGCAGACAGCGACGCTGTTCTTCCTGGATACCCTCAGGGCTCTTCCGAACACCTTGACACTCTTCTCTTTTTTTGGATTTAACGCGTATTTCCACATCTTGAACAACCTTACTTGAGCGGAACGAATTTAGAAGACTTCGTTGCACCGAAACCCGGGGAAGAATGCTTGACCTGCTTGCGGGTGGTGGCGAATTCGCCCAGCCTGTGCCCTAGCATGTAATCCTTTATTTCAAGGATCACGAATTCCTTTCCGTTGTAGAGCCCTATCTTCACGCCCAGCATTTCCGGCACTATCACCATTTCCCTGTTATGGGTCCTGTGAAATTTCTTGGGGTTTTTGCCTATGTCTTCCAGCAGCTTTTTTTGCTCGGACGAGAGCCCCCTTTTCAGTGATCTGCGGGCCCTGCTTTTCAAAAGCTTGCTGAAATCCTCAAGGCTGAGTTTGTTCAATTCCTCCGTGTCTGTTCCTTTGTAGGT
>JAUXKD010000044.1 GCA_030624445.1 Candidatus Aenigmatarchaeota archaeon | reverse complement strand
GGTTGAAGCTTGTCGAAAAGTAAAAAGTGTTCAGAAATATGTACAAGAGAATGCCGACAACGGTGCCGACAATCACCGATATCCCTCCAGCCTCGGGAATTTTGTGTCTGTCGGGCTTGTTCATGTCCCTGCCCAGGAGCCCCATCCTTTTCGTTTTTATTATCCATTTCGGAATTATGATAAAGGTAGCAAGAAAAGATGCCAGGAAGCATGAAAAGAGAAGCAATTCCATTCAAATTCGTCTCCCTGCCGCCGTGTGCAGCTCTTCAGGAATTCGGAAATCTTCCTTGCATTTTCCACATCCCATAACGATGGAACCCTCCGCCTTTCCCGATTCCTTCAGGGTTTCTCCGCACCGGCACACGAAACCCATGAGCCTTGCAGGATTTCCATAGACAAGCCCGTGGTCGGGAACGTCCCTGGTTATCACAGAGCCGGCTCCCGCCATGGAATAGGACCCTATCACAACCCCGCAAATTACGGTGGAGTTGGTGCCTATGGATGCGCCCTTTTTCACAAGCGTTTTTTCGATTTTCCAATCACCAAAGCTCCTAGGCCTTATATCATTTGTGAATGCGACGTGCGGGCCAACCTGGACGTCGTCCTCGATTGTAACACCCTGGAAAATAGAGGCCTTGTTCCCGATTTTCACGTTGTTGCCGATCTTTACGTTCTTCCCAACGTAGGCGCAGTGCCCGATTGTGCAGTTCTTCCCGACCACGGCGCCCTCCCTGACGTGCGCATAGTGCCACACCTTCGTCCCGCTGCCCATTTTTGCGGTTTTCTCCACGCTCGTACCCGGATGGACGTACACATCTTTCATTCTTTCGACCTGGACGACTTTATAATATCCGTGGCAATCCTGAGGACTTTCAGCCCGTCCCCGCCTGTCACCAGCGGTTCCCTGTCCTTTTTCACGGCTTCCACGAAGTCTTTCAGTTCGAGCTTCAGCGGCTCTTCCTTTTTCACCTTTATCGTCTTCTTTATGGGCTCCCCGAATTTGACCACGAAATCCCCGAACTCATCGTAAGTCTTTTCATACACGCTTTCATAGAGTATCAAATCCTGAGTTATATAATTGAGCTCTGCGTAGCCTTTCGTTCCGGTGACGTTGAGCACCCTGATCTTCACAGGGGTTATCCAGTTCACCTCGATGATACCGTTCGTTCCGTTGTATCGGAGAAAGATACCCGCGTAATCCTCCCTGTCGTTTATCAACGCCTTCCCCGCGCATGAAAAAACGCTTGTGGGGTCCTTTCCCAACAAATAGTTGAACACGTCTATGTCGTGAACCGCTATGTCAACTATGACATTCGTGTCCTTTATTCTAGGCGGGAACAGCCCCACTCTCCTCGCGAGGATGGATGTGACGTCTCCAAGCGTCCCTCCTTCTATCAGCCTTTTCAGGCGCTGCACGGCAGGATTGAACCTCTCTATGTGACCCACGGCCAGCTTGACGCCCGCCCTTTTCGCCAGCAAGACGATATCCTCCGCATCCTTTATGTTTTTCGTGATGGGTTTCTCCACCAGAAGATTCACACCGCGACCTATAACGTATTTTGACACGTCGTAATGAAACGATGTGGGCACGCAGACGGACACGGCATCGGGTTTTTCCTTTTTGATGAACTCCTCGTACCCTTTGTAATAATTGCAGCCGTAAGCTGTGGCTACTTCCTTGCCAGCCTTTTGGTCAAGTTCCGCCACACCTACCAGGTCCACTCCCTTCATCTCTGCGTATATCCTGGCATGGTTTCTTCCCATGACACCTGTTCCTATAACGCCGACTTTCATGTGAACTACCTGTATTTTTTGACAATTTTAACGATTTCATTCACCTGAACTTTTTTAAGCTTCGGGTGCACAGGGAGGGACAATACCTTCTTGGACATGAATTCGGACACTGGACACAGGCCCTCTTTATAGCCTAAAGACTTATACGCCGGCTGCAGGTGAACTGGTATGGGATAATAGATTCTGGCGCCAATACCATTCAAGTTCAGGTATTTGAGGAAGCTGTCCCTGTTGCCAACCTTCACGGTGTACTGATGCCAGACATGCTTCACCCCCTCGGCCACGTAAGGGACCTCGATCCATTTCAGTGATTGCAGGTTTTTCGTCAGGTATCTCGCGTTCTTCTCCCTTTCCCTGTTCATTTTATTCAGTTTTTTAAGCTGCACGATGCCTATTGCGGCCTGTATGTCCATCATCCTGCTGTTGTACCCTATGATGATGTGTTTGTATTTACCGGACTGCCCCTGGTTGATTATCACCCTGGCCTTCTCCGCAACGGCATCGTCGTCCGCAAGCATCATCCCCCCTTCTCCCGTAATCATGTTCTTGGTCGCGTAGAATGAGAAGGTGGACAAGTCGCTGAGCGAGCCGACCTTCTTGCCTTTGTATTCCGCGCCGTGTGCCTGTGCGCAGTCCTCGATCAGGAGAAGTCCCTTCTCTTTGCAGAGTTCTTTTATGGGTTTCATATCGCACGGTTGGCCGTACAGATGGACCACCAGCACGGCCTTGGTCTTGGGCGTTATGCACGAGTTTATGTTGACCGGGTCGATATTGAATGACCTCTCATCTATATCCGCGAAAACGGGTTTCGCCCCGTTGTACACGACGGCGTTGGCCGTCGCTATGAACGTGAAGGGCGTCGTTATGACTTCGTCACCCTTGCCTATTCCGAGGGCTTCGAGCCCGGCCAGGAGGGCCGCGGTGCCCGAGGAGCACGCAATCGCGTGTTTTGTTCCTATAAAGGACGAGAACTGCTTCTCAAAAAGTTCGACATTCTCTCCCTGCGTGAGTTGTCCCGATTTAAGAACGCGCAGAACGGCGCTGATTTCCTCCTTTCCCAAGGCTGGCTTTGCGATAGGAATCATACTAATCTTTGGACCACCTAATTTATATTAAATCAACCGGGCATTTTACAAAAAGTCTATTGTCGAACCCCCATTTTAACATTTAAAAAGCCATCGCAACGTTTAATAAGAACCAGGCCGTCAGATTCCGTTGCAGAAAGCCTGCTAAAGATAGGGAGCCAGAGATTATGACCGTCGGTATAGTAGGATACGGTGCTTACATCCCCAGATGGAGGATAAAGCAGTCATCCATAGCTGAAGTTTGGGGATCGGACAACGAAATGATAAACACGCGCGTCGAGGAAAAATCGGTATGCAGCATGGATGAGGACACCGCAACCATGGCGGTGGAAGCGGGAAAAAGCGCACTCAAGAGATCCGGTGTGAACCCGAAGGACATAGGGGCGATCTACATAGGTTCGGAATCGCACCCGTACATTGTAAAGTCTACGTCATCCATCGTGGCGGAGGCCCTGGACGCGACACCTGAGCTCACGGCCGCGGACCTGGAGTTTGCATGCAAGGCTGGTACTGCAGCCATCCAGATTATCATGGGCCTCATTAAGTCCGGAATGGTAAAATACGGACTGGCTTCAGGTTCTGACACGGCACAGGGCAGGCCTGGCGACGTACTGGAATACACCGCTGCATCGGGAGCGGCGGCCTTTCTGCTCGGTAACAAGAACATCGTTGTAAAGATAGATGAAACCTACTCATACTCAACGGACACGCCCGATTTCTGGCGAAGGGAGGGGAAGGAATTCCCGAGGCACGGCGGCAGGTTTACGGGAGAGCCGGCCTATTTCACGCACGTGCTCTCTGCAACCAGAGGCCTCCTGTCAAAGACGGGGACTACCGTCGATGACTATGATTATTTCGTTTTCCACCAGCCGAACTCCAAATTCCCGATGAAAACCGCAAAAATACTGGGAGTGCCATCGGAAAAGGTCGTGCCGGGCATGCTGGTCCAGAAAATAGGCAACACCTATTCCGCATCCTCCCTGCTGGGCCTGTCGGCGGTGCTGGACATAGCAAAACCCGGTGAAAAAATACTTATCACCTCTTTCGGTTCGGGGGCGGGCGCTGATTCCTTTTCGATGACAGTAACAGACTTGATTTCGGAGAAGAGAAAAAATGCGCCTTTTGTAAATGACATGATCAAAAACAAGGAATACATAGGCTACGCCCGCTACGTCAAACAAAGGAAAAAGCTTAAGGGTTTATGATATGAGAGCGCCAAAAAGGGACGTCGCAATAATCGGTGTCGGCACAACGAAGTATGGGGAGCACTGGAACTACAGCCTCAAAGACCTCATCACGGAAGCCGGGATAAAAGCAATACAAGACGCCAACATCGCAGGTAAAGACATAGAGCTTATAGTGGGAGGGAGCATGTCTTCCGGCATGTTCGTCGGACAAGAGCACACCGGGGCCCTGTTTGCAGACTACATGGGACTCAATCCAATGGCCGCCATAAGGACAGAGGCGGCGTGCGCCAGTTCCAGCGTGGCCATGAGAGTCGGAGTCATGGCCGTTGCATCGGGAATGTACGACTGCGTGGCAGTTGGCGGCGCTGAGAAAATGACAGACGTCTACGGTTCCCATGCGATAACAACGCTGGCGGGTGCGATGGACAGGGAAAACGAGGCATACTTTGGACTGACTTTCCCGGGCGTGTACGCAATGATGGCCAGGAGGCACATGCACCAGTACGGTACGACGAGGGAGCAGCTCGCCATGGTTGCCGTGAAAAACCACGGCAATGCGCTTTACAACCCGCATGCGCAGTACAGGAGGAAAATAAGCGTGGACGACGTTTTGAAATCGCAGCTCGTGGCAGACCCTCTGCGATTGCTGGACTGTTCACCGATAGCCGATGGTGCGGCCTGCATCGTAATTGTTTCCGCCGAATCGGCAAAAAAATACACGGACACGCCGATATACATAAGGGCATCCGCCCAGGCATCGGACACGCTCGGGCTGTACATGAGAAAGGATATAACCACGATAGGCGCGAACGTTCATGCGGCCAGACACGCCTACAAGATGGCGGGCGTTACCACGAAGGAAATAGACCTGGCGGAAATCCACGACTGTTTCACAATCAACGAGATAATAAGCTGCGAGGACCTCGGCTTCTGCAAGAAGGGTGAAGGGGGCAAGATGGTGGAAGATGGGGAGACGCAGATAGGCGGACGGATACCAGTGAACACTTCTGGCGGCCTCAAGGCAAAGGGTCACCCCGTGGGCGCCACCGGCGCCGGGCAGCTGGTCGAACTCGTTGAGCAACTCAGAGGCGATTCAGGGAAAAGGCAGGTGAAGGGGGCCGAGACGGGCCTTGCTCACAACGTGGGCGGGTCGGGCTCCACGTCGGTAATTCACATACTTTCGAGAAACCGGGGGAAGGTGTGACTCATGGAGGAAAAGGCTGTCGCGTTTCACTGGAGGGCATTCAAGGAACGATACAGGCTCATCGGCTCGAAGTGCGAACTCTGCAAGAGACACTTCTACCCTGCAAGGATCATATGCCCGGAATG
>JAUXKD010000017.1 GCA_030624445.1 Candidatus Aenigmatarchaeota archaeon | reverse complement strand
GCGTCCTTGATCAGCTTCCTGGCCTCCGGCGTGTTGATGACAGGGGTGAAAATTATATTCATCGCCTCGGGGAATGCGTATACCCAGCAGAATCTGAACCACTCGTAATCGAGGCAGCGCCTTTCGAGGAGAATCTTCCCATTGCTCGGTATGAAAAAGACGGGCGAGCTCAGCGTCTTCTGCCCCGCGTTCGATTTAATTTTGGGAGGATCGTACACGAGGAAATCGAAATCCATGAAACCGGAGAAGGTGGACGGGTTCCCGCTCGTGTATGTCTGCATGGCGACCTGGTCGAACGTGCTGATGGTTTCAAGTGTCCCGCCCCTGATCTGGGTACCGGTGTACATCTCGGTTATTCTCAGAAAGAAGGTGATCAACACGACGAACACTATTATGCCTATCAGTGCACGGAAGACCTGGAAGACGCTTATCATATTATAATGTTGTCACTGGCGCTTAAATTTTCAGGATACTTCGACGTCCACCCATGCGCCCGTTTCATCGAATTTCCTCTGCAGCCAGACCTGCGTCCTCGAGGTCACGCAGATCACTTCCGGGCCCATGCTGGTCGTTTTTTTGGAAGGTTCGAGATGCGGTATCGCGAGCCAGTCCGGAATAATAGTTTCCTGGAAAATCACCAGAAGGGTCTGGTTCTTGTCGACCTTTTTGTATGAGCCGGGCTCTCTGCTGAATCTCATCGCCAGGAGGATGTCAGTGAGCTGGTACTTATCCTGGCCCGAGGCTTCTATCACTCTCAGCAGGTCCGTCCTCAGCCGGCCCTCCTTCACGCTCACCTGTGCACCCCTGTATGCGGGCATGAAGCAGACCTTGCCAACTCCGGCTGGGAAGGCCAGCCTGTATGGCTCGGATGTCTCCCCTCCGAGGCTGTACACCCTGTCGACGGCGTTTTTTAGCCCCTCGACGGCCTTCATCATCTCCGCCTGCTGCTGGATCCTTAACATGTTCGTGATCTGCTGGTATCCGAAAACTATCAGAAGGCCCATTACGAATATGGCCACAATCATCCCGAAAATCAGGCCCATGTCCATAGTAATGCATTGTCAGCGGGATAATAAATTATTCCCTGGAAAAGGATTGGATGCGAAGGAGAATGCGTTTCAGGTTACCCTGTCACTTCACTTCGACTATGAAATCGAATGTGCCGTAACTGTTCGAAAGGCCGGTGCACGTTCCGCTTTGGGTGTTGACTGCGCACACGTAAATCTTGAACCCGTATATGCCGGGAGTCGTGCCGCGCGGGATCGTCATAACGGCGGCAAGGCGCTCTGTTTCACCCCTTTCCGTTATCTTGGTTATGGGGGTGAACTTGAATTCAATCCCGCTCATCCCGATCGGTATGGGTGTCAAACCGCTCGGGGTCTGGCATACGGTACTCTCCATGGTGCCGACGCACAGCGCGAAGTAGTCGAACGCGTCAACACTGGCCATCTTTCTAACCCCGATCTTGAACAGGACCTCGGAACCGGGATCGAATTTTTCCTTGTAGGGAATGGTTGCCAGGATCTCTTCCGAACCTTCAGCGAACTTGTTCATCATCTGCTGCTCTGCCTGTGCAGTGGCGTATTCGCCTATCCTTGTCAGGGTCGGGAAGAGCGTACTCAGCCATCCCATGATGAAAATAAGAACGAGTGCGGATACCACCATGATTATCAGAAATCCGACACTTACCTGCAGGGCCCCTTTCATAACTATTAAATGTTCGAGCATCTATAAAAAGATTTAACCAGCCATATAATGGCGGCGGGTGTATTCTGTTTTATGTGGAACTCAGCCAGCTTTGATATAATCCTGCAGCCGCTTCTGTCTCAGGATTACGCTTTGCCGCAGGTATTCCCGCAACGGGATTCTCAGTCTCGATTCGATACTGCTCAAGGCCTCTTCCATTGTATCAAATTTCAGGTATGGCTGCCTGAATGCGTTCCTCACGTTCTCAAGAACCTGCCAAACCCCCAACGGGACGACATACCCCTCATGGACTTCCCTGAACACCACGACCCTCGCCTGCCTTCGCAGCCCTTTCAGGCCTTCCGCAATCCCAAGCCTGCTCGCGTAGAATCCCCCGCCCTGCAGCTCCGCGTATTTCGTCCTCCCGCGGTGGGGTTCGTACTCCTCGAGGATCTCTGTTTTCTTCGCATTGAAAGACCACGGGGTCCCGGGGGCCCACGCCTCGAAATTCTCGAATTCCCAGTTACCCGGCATCAGCAAGATCTCATAGCGGTTGTCGAGGTAGTCGCTCGAGTAGACCCTGTATTCGTTGACGCTTGGCAGATCCTTGATTTTCCGAATCAGCCTGTCCGCTACAAGTGTCTGGCTGGCCGTGATGCTCCATCTTGTCGGGACAAGCTTCCTCCTTTTCTTCAGCCCCAGAACGCCGCTGGAAAGGATCGTGCCAATCTTGTAGACGTCCTGCCCGGATTCGTACAGCCTGAAGCCGGCCTGGCTCGCGGACATGTCGTCCGAGACTATGCTGTCGACGCGTCTGGGAACATGCACGTTCTCAGTCACCGAGAGCTTCTTCAGCGTCGCGGTCGGGCCCATTGGCTGGACGACGTCCGAAAAGCTGACCCTGTAGACGGGTTTCCCCTTGAAGTGCATCTCTATGTCGGGAGGTCTGGCCGCGAGGGCTATCTCCTGAAGATTTTCGGCCGTCCTGGAGACCGAGTGAACGTTCGCCATGATCTTCGACCTCAGGATGGAAGACCTCATCTCCACCAATGATGAGTAATCTGTACCGAACCATTTCGAAGGGCTGTCTATCACATCGAGATTATCACCGGTTATGGGGGCCAGCGGCCCGACGAATACGTCGGGGTAGTTATACATGCCTATGAACACCGACGTAGCCTGTCCGAAGAAGTTATCCTTCAGATTCGGGGTTATCCTTGCCTTCAAGGAGAACCTGCCCAGCACTGGGCACTTCTGAAGGCCGCATAGACTTCGGGAGCCTTTGCATACGAGACAGAGCCTGGCAGTCCCAACCATACAAATAACCTAACGGGAATAAATAAAAATTGGGAAATCCCTTATCATTTCGACTCATTCTTTCCGGCGCCGAGTCTTGCGTAGGCAAGGGACGCCAACGCCAGCAGCGCAATCACGCCGGCCCATGACAGGCCTGAAAACTCGGCCGGGGGCACCACGTTTATTTTTACCATCGCGGTTTCGTTTATATCAACATGTATCGTCGACTCCGCATATATTGTCATGTTGCAGTTATTGCACCTTTTGCTCGTGTAAACCAAGACCGTCACCTTCCTTGTCTCCAGGGGCAGGAGCCCGATGTCCAGTCTCCTCTTGTCCGGGCTTAACGTCCCACCCGGGACATCAAGAAACTTGCTGTAGACGTAATCACCGAGGAGGACGATACTCACGTTCTCATTGACATTCTGCCCGTTCGTCACCTCAACGGAAACGTATTCATAGGAGCCCAGGGTGATGAAAATGTCCTTGAGATAAATTCCCAACCCCGAGGCCGTCATGGACATCGGTTTCATGACCATAAAACCAAGCTGTCTGCTCCTCCCTTCATTGCCCACCCTGTCCTTTGAAAAGCCCTGGACGGTTATGTTGTAATCATCGTCCCAGGGCCCGATCACGGCTGTGCAGCTCGAATCTTCTCCGGCGCAATTGATACTCCATTCGTTATACGAACCTGAAGACGTTCTCGTCCACACAATCCAGGATTCGTTCGCCCCGGTGATATCCACGCCAAATGGGTCGCCGCTGACATACAGGATGACAGTTTCCCTGCTCATTATGTTTTCCCCATCGGATATCGGACTCCCGTCCAGGCTCCTTTTGGCCTCGATGGTAACGTAAGGCTCCGTCCTATCGACCATCGTCTCGTAGGCCGCATCCAGCCAGACGCTCACCGGTGCATAGCCGGACACATTCTCCGTACCCCTTACCCTGAATTTGTACTTGCGGTTCTCCAGGTCTTCGCCTAAAACAATAGCCGGCCTGAAAACGTCCGTATAATTGCTTGTGCAGTCCACAGTGTCGTAGTTCAAGCCGCCGTACCAGACGAGAACACCGTACATGTCGTTCATGTCCCACTGTGTCCAGTTATAGAGTATGTTGTCATTCTCATCCAGGACGGTGTAGTTCACCTCGAAGCACTTCGCGTCGCTCGGGCTGCCTGTGACCCCCCAGGTGACATTGATTTCAGCCACTTCCGCACTGATGTATCTTGGGGACGTATTCACCCATACGTTTCCCGAAAAATCCTTGATAATGGTACCGCAGTTACATCCAGCGAAATTGCCAGGCGGGGCACCCGGATCGCACGTCCATGTTCCGAAGCCGCCACTGTCCCATGCACGAACCCTGAAGCAATAGACGCTGCCATTCGGTTTTAACGAGAGATCAGCTTCGTAGTAGTTACTCGTCACGTTTATGTCGAATTCCCAGGTTCCAAGGAAGTTCCCCTCGTCTACATACTGAAGTTCATAGTTTATTCCAGGACCTGGTACCAGCGGATCGCTTCCTGACCATGTAACGTTGAACCTCACGCCCACTCTTCCGCCGGACGGTTCGGTAATAGACAGTGCCGCCAAAGAAGTTTTCGGCAGAAAGCCGAGTAATAAAACAGAAATGAAAATAACCCGAAGCAGTTTTTCGTTTCGTTTCAAAATATCCTCGAACATAATGAGTGGATCCCTTCCAAATCCTTACAATCCGGTATTCACAATATCTTATTTGAATAAGACAGTTATCTGTTTTTTGGTAATCGAAAAAGAATTACTCGCCTTCCTTTCCGGTGCCGAGTCTTGCGTAGGCAAGGGCCCCCAACGCCAGAAGCAGTATAACACCGGCCCATGACAGGCCTGAAAACTCGGCCGGGAATACTATGTTTATGTTCACGCTGGCACTTCCGTTTACATCGCTGTATATTGTCGACTCCCCGTAGACCTTCATTTCACAGTTCTCGCAAAGGTCAGCGGTGTAAACCATGATCATCAGATTCTTTGTCTCCTGGGGGAGGAGCGTGATGTTCACCTCCCTCTTGTCCATGCTCATTTCCCCGCCCGGGACGTCCATGAACTTGCTGAACACGTAATCACCCCCGAAGACTATCCTTACCCTTTCATTCACGTTCCTCCTGTTGGAAACCTCCAAAGGAACGTATTCGTAGGAACCGAGCGTGAGATAAAGATTATTTACCGAGGTTATCAGGCCCAGCGGGGTCCTCACCAGGAAACTACGCTGCGTGCTTCCCCCTTCGTTGCTCGCCCTGTCCTTTGAAAAGCCCTGGACGGTCATGTCGTAATCGCCATCCCAGGGCCCGATCGTGGCATTGCAGGTAGTCTCCTCGCTTCCGCAGTTAATCCTCCTGCTGTCGAGGACCCCCGACCTGGACGACCGCCTCCACACCATCCAGGATTCGTTCGCCCCGGTGAAATCCACGCCAGCGGGATCACCGGTCACCTTCAAGGCGACAACCTCGTTATTGAATATGCTTTCCCCATCGGATATCGGACTCCCGTCCAGGCTCTTCTCGACGTCCATTACAACATACGGCTCCGTCCTGTCGACCATCGTCCCGTAGGGGGTTTCGTTCCAAGCACTGACCGGGGCGAAACCCGGTATGTTCTCAACCGCCCTCACCCTGAATTTGTACGTGCGGTTCTCCAGATCCTCGCCTAAAATGTCACCTGCCCTGAAAACTTCCGCGGACATGGTTGTGCAGTTCACCGTCCCGAAGCCCGGATCGAGCCACACGGGAACACCGAACATGTCGTTTATGTCGTCCCATTCCGTCCAGTCATATACCGTGTTGTCATTCTCATCCAGGACGGTGTAGTTCACCTGTAAGCACTTCACCCCGCCAGCTATGCCCCAGCTTACACCGATCAGGGCAGGGTCAGCATTCGTGTATCTCGGAGATGAACTTATCCACATGTCCTCATCAAAAACCTTATCCAGCAGGCCGCAGTTGCATCCCTGGGATTCCAGACTGCCAAGGGTCGCATTCGGATCACACGTCCAGTTCCCCGGATTGTCGGCATTGTCCACCGCCCTCGCCCTGAAGCAGTATTTTCTATTATCCTCTTCGGCAGAGAGGTCAATGTCGTAGTAATCTCCCGTCGTATTTGCCAGGGGTATCCAGTTTCCTCCAGCCAAGAAGTTACCCTCGTCTACATACTGAAGTTCGTAGTAATCCACACCGGAGCTCACGCCGTTCACCAGGGGATCGCTCCCTGACCACGTCACGTTGTACCTCACCCCCAGCCTGCCGCCGGACGGCTCACTGATCGACACGGTGGCATTAGTCGCATCAACGAATATCGGATATATCGTCGCATCGACGAATATGTCCCAGCCGCTGTTATCCTCATAGTCTGTCTTGAGTGAGCAGTTGACCAGGTTCCACTGCCCGTCGCTCCCAACAGGCGGCCTGTACCCCATCCGTGTGTCGCCACTCACCCACCTGTCAAAATAATACACATCGCTTCCCCCGGAACCATCAAACCCATCGATAACACACTCCAGGAGCGGAATGAACTCTGCAGGAACTCCCGGCAGCGACACACCAGTCACATTGATGTTGAACGGCTTGCTTGGCCCATAGAACTCAGCAGCATTCGGGGTGTCGTATCCGCTCCACGAACCAACTATATTCACCTGACCGTCCGAACCCGTAATTGAGTCAACGCAGGCCCCGATCGTTATCGAGTCAACGCACAGGTACGTGTCACCGCATTTCGTTACATTCGATCTCCCGCAGTTCATCGAACCGCATGGGACAATGTTGTTGTTGATGTCATAGCAGACCCTGACACCGCTGGCCAAGAAAGGCAACGCACAGTCAAGGTCACATACCCCTCCGATATAACACACACCCAGCCCGTTGCAGACTCCAGGTTGTCCGCCCAGCTCGCAGTATTTCCCGCAGGAACTTCCTCCGCAGACGTTCACAAGGAACCCGTCACTCGTTCGCTCCGTCACAGAGTTAACGCTGTCATTGACCCGGACTTCGAAGTAATACTCCTTGCCGTTCTCCATCTCAGGATACCCAAGTTCTGTCAGGTTGAGCGTAATGGAATTGGACGTCGAAGGAGTACCCGCACTGAAGCCGGCCCACGCAGTCACAGCCACATCGGGCCCCCCGGTCACGTTCTCGTAAAGCCTGTACTCTTCATACGAAATGACGGTTTCGGCATCGCTCGCCTCCCAGTAGACCCCGATCATCTCCGTGCTTGAAGTAACATCTATATCATCGTCCGATCCGGAAGCCGGATCGGTGTCATTGATAACATTGATTTGCGGGGGGGCCGCATCCACCATGATGCCGTCAGAACTCAGCCCGTAGCTTGAGTTCATGTTGCCTGCCACGTCTTTGCATTTAGCCCGTGCGTAATACGTTTCCCCACTAATTCCACCTACCCATGTAACTGGATAGGTC
>JAUXKD010000129.1 GCA_030624445.1 Candidatus Aenigmatarchaeota archaeon | reverse complement strand
TGATCAACACGCTTTATAAAAAGGCAACAACCGAGGGCGATACGGGCGCAGCTAAAATATTACTCAGCTACGCCTATGGCCAGCCCGCACAATCGCTGTCTGTGGAAAGCGTAGAGGTCCCCTTCGAGGAGGCGGCAGCAGGGGAGTTTCTTTCTTACTTCAGAACTCGGTTAATTTGATATATAAGTAAAATATGTTTGTGCAAGCATTGACATTTTTCGTTTCTTTTTCTATGATTGTTGTATGGCAGATATACAACAGTTTCTTGGGCCAAATGGTTTGATCTATTCCTTGGAAGATACTGAAGGAAATGTAGACATCATCTGGGGTGGCAAACTCTATTATTACTTTAACAGAGAAAATCTATTTGCTCTCAATCTTGGAATCGCTTTATTAGACAGCATAGGGGTGGTACAAAAAACTATTTGTCAATTTTTCAAAATCAGCCGCAATACAATTACAAATGTTTCCAAAATCTATGCTGAAGAAGGGATCGAAGGGTTAATAAACTACAAGCATGGCGCTCCTGCGATTGAAGAGGAATTGAGATTTTTTGTGATAAAGATGTTTATCGAATTAGAAAACACCCGTGGCTACCAGAACAAGATTCTTAAAGCAGTAGAAAAGAAAATGGAACACGGGGAATTCAGGAAGAGTATTTCCAGGACCACACTGCATACTATAGTACGAGAATAGAAAACTGAGCGGGAAGAACAAAAACGGAAAAACAATGAGGAAAGGCAAACCCGTGAGGCAGCTGAGAAAAACAAGAAACGAATTGAGGAAGAAAATAAAGAACAAAAAAAACTGGATAAGGGGCAAATAGAGTTCATCAGCGATATTGCCGAAGGCGAAGAGGTATGTGTTGAACATGGTGGTGCAGCGGCTGCAGCGATATTCTTGGATAAGTATGGGATGGCAGAAAATATTCCCGAAGAGGATGAAAAGGAAAATCATTACAGCAACCAAGAATTAGCCGTTACCTTTGCTCTGTTGAATGCCGGGGAGATCGTGAAGGTGGAACAAGACTTCGAGCAGCTGCCAAGCTATCAGATGGGAGGGCTTATCGGAAAGAGCAAGCTGCCCTCTCTTTCCCTGTATCGGAATCGGATCCCCGGAATGGTTGAGCAGATGAATATAAGGGAAGTCATTCTGGAAACCTCAAAGAGGATGCAGGAGATATTAGAGTTCTCGCCTGTTGTGTATGTTGATGGGCATTTTATGCCCTACCATGGGGGGAGTGACACCCTGTATGGGTATTATCCACAGAAGAGGCTGGCGATGCACGGGAGGGAGTATTTCTTTGTACACGATACAAATAGGCTACCCGTGTATGCGACAATCTCCGATGGCTACCGGAAGATGAAGCATTATATCGAGGATGTGGATGAGAAGCTGCGAGAGATCTATGGGCTTAAAGAGAAGGAGCTATTGGAGATCTTTGATCGTGGGGGATACTCCAAAGAGTTTTGTGTGGGCATAGCGAATAAGATCCGGTTCATCTGTTGGCGATCGGATGCCCGCACAGTACCGAGGATTGCGGAGTGGAGGGAAGTGGAGGTAGAACATCAGGGCAACAGCTATGGCCAAGTGAAGAAAAGAACCTTTTATGCCTGGGAAAGAGATGCTGAGTTTAAAGTGGAAAAGAAACAAGCGAAGTTCCGGGAGGTATGGATAAAGAAATACAATAAGGTCTCTCCGGCGCTTACCAATGATTTTGAACTATCCCTTGAGGAAGTGGTACGAGCATTAACCCGCAGATGGGGATCACAAGAGAATATGTTTAAAGAGCTGAAAGATCACGGGATTGATAGAATCCATTCGTATCGGAAGCAAGAATATACAGAAGAGTTTTTGTACGGAAACGGATTGGAGGATCCGGAGAAAGGAATCATGCGCGAAATTGATAATCCCGAGATAAGGTTGATAAACAAGAAGCTTTCATCGCTGAGAGCCGAAAAAAGAAAAATGGCAGAAAAGATACTCGAGCTTGAAAAAGGAAGAGAGAAAAACAAGCTTGTGGCGATAAGGAGAAAATACTCTGGAATAGCACGAAGGATAAAAAATCAGATTGAGAAACGCGAATCGCTACCGAAAAAAATCAACCTTTTTAATCGGATAAAAGAAAACGAGATAGTCAGGCTAAGCGATGAGAAGAAACTGTTTTTCGATTGGCTTAAGATGAACGCGATCTGGGCCAAGCGAGAAATTATAGAGATAGTGAAACCATACTACCACAATCTTCGTGATGTAAATAAGTTTGTGAAATCAATCCTTACTGGCCGAACGTATGTGCGCCGGAAAGATGATGTGCTGTATATAGATTTTCCTTATCAGAAATCACAGAAAAGACATGAGGCACTAACCCAGTTGTGTAAATATCTAAATAGCCATGGTGAGATAGATTTAGGATTTGAATACCATTTGTTCATTTTTGGTATTCAAGAAATACACTGATTCTGCCTCATTGCATGAGTTCTGAAGTTAATCCTTGATTACTCTTATATACAATGACATGAATCTCCTTAATTCTCCATAAGAGAAGTAATTGAATAGTACATGCACAGGCAGAAAG
>JAUXKD010000004.1 GCA_030624445.1 Candidatus Aenigmatarchaeota archaeon | reverse complement strand
TCGGCAGGGGAGTAAAACTGTTCTACCTGGGGTTGCAACTGACTCAGTTCACGGAATTAAGAAATGCCACAGGCTGGCAAAATGCTCCTCAATCATTCAGCCCATCGTTGGAGACCAGCATGACCGGATACGGGACCCAGGTGCATGCATACATATTTGACAGCACCAATGACGTCAAAACGAATTATGACCGGATACAGTTTTCTTTTGATAAGATGATGCCTGTTATCACATTGAAACAGGATATTTGGAGCGGCTGGATACCGATAGAACTGCGTTGGCAAAACGTAACCTTTGATTCGCAGGTGAAGATAAAAATCATAAAGCTCTCTGACGACGGCACCTTCAGGGTCAGGTTCTTCTACAACAACATCAACAGATATATCACCGAGCCAAACCAAGTTGCGGAAGAGATAACATTGAACGTGGGACCGATGGTTGACTTTGCGGACAACTGGCCACCACAGCTAATATACGAGGACGAGGACAAGTCGACCTTCCTTGAAGAGGCCATGATGTCCCTGGAATGGCACAAGAACGCGATATCCTTTTTGATAAGACAATACAAGCCCGACGTGATCATCCATGACACGTACACGCCGAATCAGATGCTGGAAAGCAGGTGGTGGTTAGGTAACGTTGACCCCGCCAGCGGATTTTACGATCAGACGAAGGCTCAAGACTCCTGGGATGATATTCTGCTCATGTACAAAGGGCTGGACAGCATCTTGGGTGAGGCCATAGATAACATGGGCGATAATGCATTGATTGTGCTCAGTTCTGATCACGGCATTTGCCCTTTGAACAGGCTGGTGAAGCTTAACAACCTGTTCGCAAGCAAGGGATGGCTGAACTTCACCGTAAATACGATCACCGGGGAACCTACGGTTGACTGGAACAACACGAAGGTAGTCTTTCTGAAGATGGCCCACGTATATGTCAATCCGGACGGGCTGGCCGGTCTCTGGAACAGGGCAAGCGGAGATGAGTATGAAAGGCTAAGACAGGAAGTCATTGACCTGCTCCGTTCTCTCGAGGATGAAAACGGGTCGAAGCCTGTAGCCAGGGCACATGAATGGGAAGATGCGCCTGCGTTCTTCAATCTGCCTACCGAGAGGGTCGGAGACATCGTTCTGGAAGCTGAACCCGGTTACTTCTGGTTCGAAGAGATGGACGAAGACCTCACAATATTCACGGAACCGATTACAAGGGGTTATAAACAGACCATCTCCCCCGGGACGGAATGCCTGCTGACACCCTTCGTGATCATGGGTCCGGGCGTCAGGCGGGGGTATGAACTGGAGGGGAACATAGAGCATATAAACCAGATGCCGACAATCCTGAGTCTGTTGGGTATAAAAATACCGGAATACGTGCAAGGCAGGCCATTGACAGAAATCATGGAATAGGGGCAGCGTGCAAATTAATAATATATATAAATTAGGGTGTTATTTCATTTCGGAAAGATATTTAGGAGAACAGGGTGAATAATACATTATGGTGTCAAGGAGCCTGCTTTACAACAGCGTCACCGTCAGCCTTCCGAAGAACATGGTTCAGTTCCTTCTGGGCGTTGTACTATTCTGGCTGGTCAACGGCAGCCTGAATTTTGTGGTCATGATGATAGCAATGGCCGCCTTTTTAACGGCGTATTCTTCCGTATATTTCTTCAACGATATCGTCGACAGCGAGGAGGACAGGAAGGATTCGGAAAAAAAGGAGTGGAAACTGGTTGCGAGCGGTAAAATCAGCAAGAAGGGAGCCGCGATTTTAGGGACGGTGTTTTTGCTGACAGGCATTTCGCTCTCCGCGATGGTGAACGGCTGGTTCCTGATGATAATGATTTCGCTCGTTTTCCTGAATTTCCTGCATTCGTCCCCATACACGAGACTCAAGAAAAGAATTTCGGCGACGTCGATCAATTTAACGGTCATAGAATTTCTGAAGTATTCATCTGGCTGGTTCGCGCTCACATCGGACCTGAGATTCTTCCCGTTCTGGATCGTGATGTGCTTCTCGCTCGTATACTCGATCCTGTACGTGGTCTATAAATCCGACATGAAGAGAAAAACCATAACGGAAAAAAAGTGGGTTTTATTCCCCCTGGGGGTGGCTTCCATCTTCTCATACGTCATCTCTGTCTTTCTGTACAACTTCGCGCTTTCCATGATCATCCTGTTCGCAGTGTCTTTCGTATTGACCATGTTAAGCATAGGGAAGAGGCTGAAATTCACGAACTGGCTCTTTTTGGAATTGTTCATGCTGCCTGTCTTCGTGATAGCGTTCCTCATGCTTACCATACCTCCGATCGCGGAGGCCAATGACAACATAACCATCACCATAGACCAGTACAAGCAGGATATTTACCGCAACCTGCCTGATAGCGTTGCTGAGAACCTGAAGAACCTGACCGAGCCGAGATACGCGTCGCTGGAAGAGCTTCAGGAAGCGATCAACAGCAGCATAAATCTCAGCGGACTGGGCATTTTTGAGCCGCCGAAGGATTAATATACCCTAGATGATTAATTGTGGCAAAAGACAACATTCTCGATGTAGCGAAGAGAAGGGGATTTTTCTGGCCGTCTTTCGAGATATACGGCGGCTGCGCAGGCTTCTTCACGTACGGCCCTCTGGGTTCTTTGTTAAAGCTGAGAGTCGAGAAAATGATAAGGGAACATTACGTAAACAACGAGCGCTGCATGATGATAGAAGCCCCTGTCCTTTCTCCCGAGGATGCGTGGGTAGCGAGCGGGCATGTGGAATCGTTCACTGACATAACGGTAGAGTGCCAGAAGTGCGGCGAGGCGTACAGGGCCGATCATCTGCTGGAGGAAAGGACCAAAAAATCCACGGATGGTATTAGCCTGCCGCAGGTCCAGAAAATGTTACAGAAGAACAACGTAAAATGCCCGAAGTGCAACGGAAGCCTTGACAAAATTTATGATTACAACCTCATGTTCAAGACTTTCATAGGACCCGGAAAGAACAAGATCTCTGGATGCCTGAGGCCCGAGACCGCACAGACGACGTACATGCCCTTCAGGAGACTCTTCGAGCTTGCAAGGAAGAAACTGCCCTTCGGTGCCATTCAGTTCGGCAGGTCTTTCAGGAACGAGATTTCCCCCAGGCAGGGGCTTGTAAGGCTCAGGGAATTCAGCCAGGCTGAAGCCCAGTTCTTTTTGGATCCCAAGCAGAAAGGAAGTCATCCAAATTTTGACGCTGTCAAGGATGTAAAATTGACGGTCTTGACCAAGCACGATCAGACCATGAACAAAAAAGGAAAGGTAATGAAGGTTAGCGGTTTGGTCAAGAAAAAGCTCACGAACGAATGGATTGCCTACTTTCTTGCGGTTTCAGTGGAACTGTACAAAAATATGGGAATAGATGAAGGCATGTTGAGGTGCAGACAGCACAAGGATGACGAAAGGAGTTTCTACTCGTCAGACACGTGGGACGTGGAATTCGTGTCCAAGGTCTACGGGAAAATAGAACTGGTTGGTATTGCGGACAGGACGGATTACGACCTCAAGAGGCACGAGGAATTCAGCAAAAACAGCATGGCTGTCAATATCGACGGTCGCAAGTTCATCCCTCACGTTGTCGAAGTGGCATACGGCATTGACAGACCGGTATACTCCATCCTCGAATCGTGCATGAAAAAAGACGGCGACAGGGTTTATTTCTCATTCCCGCCCGCGGTGTCGCCCTACCAGGTGGCCGTATTCCCTCTGGTCAGGAAGGACGGCCTCCCGGAGGAGGCACGGGGCATATATGATCTGCTCATAGATGCCGGATTCTATGTTCTTTATGACGAGGGCTTCATAGGAAAGCTTTATTACAGGCAGGACGAGGCCGGTACAAGCTTTTGCTTGACTTACGATTACGATTCGAAAAAGGACAAATCCGTGACTATAAGGAACCGCAACGATCAGAAACAGAGGAGAGTAAAAATAAAAGATCTTGTGGGCACCTTAAGAGGGCTCATAAACGGGCAGACAGATTTTGAAAAGGTGGGTAAGCCGATCAAATAAACGGACCATAAACCGATAACCTCCAATCCATTTTTCTATAGTTGATCAGGGGCCTCTTCTGTAAACTTTTGTTTTTTCATCCTTCTTGAGAACTTCCTTTTCGATCTTTGCGAGCACGCCTTTGGTTGCCTTGGTCAGGTCCCATTCATGGTCCTCGGCGAAGAAGTCCCCTTTTCCTGTTATAAGCCTGGCGTGGACCGAGTACTTGACCCGGCGCCCGGTTTTATGGTATTTACGGATATGCATAACGAAATAGGAAAGCGGCATTATCTTTCCCAGTTTCTTAACCGTATGCTCTATCTCTTCGTCCACGATGGATTTTACGAAATTGTCCTCTTCCTGGATTCCCGATACCGTGACACGCACGCCCTCGACCGCACCAACGGCCAGCTTGAGTATGTCCTTGGGTGTCACCAGGCCCGTCACTTTTCCCTCGCGCTCAACGACCAGATACAGCGTATTGTTTCCGGTCATCTTCCCCAGTGCATCAAGGAGGGGCGTCCCTTCACCGGTCCTGATGAAAGTTTTGGAGGCTAGCGATTTTACGGGCAAGTCGTCGAATCTAATTTTCTCCCCGCTTTCCTCGCCTCTCTTCACACTCTCCTTTCCGATGACGGCCCTGAGCAGCCGGAGCGCGTCAATGATACCGTCCGCCTTTCCTTTTTCATCGATAATAACCAGCCCGGGAACGCCGACGTCCCTTATCAGAGCCCTGGCCGTGGATATGCTTTCGTCGGGGCCGATGCAGAAAGGGAAGTTCATTACATCGCCAACGGTCCTGCCCTTCAATTCGAGTTCGGCTTTGAAAAGTTTGAGCAGGCCGATTTTGCTTACAACAAAAATTCTGTTGCCGTGTTTCACGGGCAGCGACCTGCAGTCGTTGACAAGAATGGTGTTAAGAATATCACCCGGCGATGACCGGGAATCCATTGGAGATATGCGCTTTACCAATGGTTTTATGGATGTTTTTTCCGGATTGGTTATGCCTGTTTTCAAGAGGTCGGCGGCCGATAGCACGCCGTAAAACTCATCGCCATCCATCACGGTGGCTTCGTGCCTGTGATTCTTGAGCATTTTGGAAACTGCCTTGGACACCGTTGAGTCCGCGTTGACAATCAGCGGTTTCTCGAAAACGTTTTCCATTTCCATAGTTTTACCGATGAATCTAAACGTTGCCCATTCTCTTCCTTTTTTTCATTTCCTTGGTTATGTAGCCCGCTACCACGTTCCTGTTCTTCTTGCTACGTATCTTGCGTATTTTTCCAAGGGCTTCTTTGTTGCCATCGAAATCCGTGGAAAAGTCCTTGCCGTGACCTTTTATGAACTCCTTTCCCAGATTCTTTATGGCAATGCTTTTTATCCTTCCCATAGTATCACCTGTGATATTAAGGTTTAAGCCTTAAAACCTCGTAGTACGTCACGTTGTTCTCGTTATCGACCACGGACCAGAGCATCCTGGCCCGGATTGAATGTGCCAGCCTGACCGCCCTGCTCAGTTCCTGGAAAGAACAGGTGTAATCCTCCGGTACGACATAGACTATCCATTTGGTGTGCTCTCCCGGGCCTTTGGGTCCCTTTTTCACGCCGACCCCCCGCTTGTATACCCTGAAGTCGCAACCGAACTTGAAGCCCGTCTTGACAACCAGGCCCCTCTCCCTCAGGTCAGAATAAACCACGTACTTCTCCTGCAGCCTGGGATCCAGCTTCAGGCCGGCCGAGAGAAGCCTGCCAGTGTCCACCTTTCTCCCGTTCTTTTTCAGGTCGATCTTTTCCTTGCCGAGGAGATACAAGGCCTCGACTATGGAGATCTCAAGCCTCTTCCCAATCAACTTTCCGTAAGACTTCCCGGTCAGTTCATCGAAATTTTTATCGATGACCGCATTGTTCACAAGGAGCTCCGCCTTCGGTCTCACGGTCTTCTCCCCTTCCGCTTTCTTCACGCTTTTCTTTTTTGGCATATAGAGTAAAAGGGCAAATAACTTATAAAAAAGAAGATAGTGGGACGGGCGAGATTTGAACTCGCGACACCTCGGTCTTCAGCCGAGCGCTCTCCCAACCTGAGCTACCGCCCCAGACAATGATGGGAAGTTATGTTTTGTTATCTTTTTATTGTTTCAGCGCCTCGGGAAGGACTCGAACCTTCGACCTTTCGGTCTCTGCCATTCGGACTCCGAATGAGAGGATCCAATGGTAACAGCCGAGCGCTCTACCTACTGAGCTACCGAGGCACACAGTAAGGATTATGTTGAAAGTATTTTAATAAATGTATCATTGATTCCTTTGTTCTTATCCAACGTGGTCCTACGGTGCGCCTTTTTGTGTATTTACGATAAGAAATCCCTGTTCTTTATCTTCTCTGGCAGGTATCTTTCCGAGATGAACCTGATGCCCTTCGAAGACAGCGCCTCGATCTCCAGCTTGTGCCCGGTTTTAAGCATGTTCTTGAGCTCCTTCTGCCATTCCCTCGGCTTGAACCAGATGTAATTGAGCATCTCCTTTATCCTTTTCTTGTCCTGCTGGTTGAGATTAATGGTGACATTGGACGATATGTCGAACTTCTGCAGGTCGGTGCTCATTATGCCGATATATTTGGCGTCAGGTGTCCCAAGCCTGTCGGACAGGAAAGACAGGTTGATGGAACCCTGCTTTATGACCGAGAAGATGTAGAGTCCCCACGGGTCACTGTCGCAAAGTACGTAAATCGGCAGCTTGAGCTCGTTGTGCAGGCGATTCACCAATCTCCTGCAGCCCCTTGCAGGCTGCCCCTTTCCGGTGATTATCAGGCATTTCTGCTTCTTCCAGAACTTGTCCTCGTTGAGCCTCTGCCAGACGGCGTCCTTCTCCACCAGGAGAACGAATTCTGCCCTGTTCTCCAGGAACTTTACCATCTCCGGCTCCACGTCGCTCGGTATTGCCCACCCGCTTGATCCCATCTTTGCGCAGTTTATACTGTCGCCGGCGTCCTCAACGATTATGCTGCCAGACATGTATCCCTTCCTGTCGGCCTTCAGATGAAGCTCCTCCCTGAGCATGTTGAGGGCGGCTTCCAGGTCCTCGAGTACCGGGTCGCTGTCTGCCTGGCTGTCAAAGGTATTCTCATTGGTGCCGTTTATCGTGCGTTTCAGGGCGTAATACAGGTCCCTTATGCTCGTCGTGACGTTCTGATCCATTATCTTCTTGCACTCCGACGCGACAAGGAGGGTCTGCATGAACTTCTTGGTGTGGGCCACGTTCAGGTAGTGCCTCTTGCTCGTCTTGTCGCCAATCTTGATGAGCCTGCGCTGCGGATCGAAGTATATGTTCGAGAGGCTTCTGACAGGCAGCGTTATGTTCGGGTTCTCCTTCTTCTCCAGCTGACTGACCACATCATTCCCCAGTTTCCTGATCTTCTCCTTCGACTTCTCCTCCATTTATTTCCCCCCATTTATCCTTTATGACTTCGATTATTTTTCTTTCGACATCTTCCTTCGCGGCCCCGGTTATGATAGACAGCGCGTTCGCGGTTTCTCCCGCGTATCTTTCGAACGTCGACTTCCTTTTCGAGATCATGGCGCTTTTCCTCTTTCCTGAAAGCCAGATTGAAAGCTTCCTTGCACACTCCTGCAGTGCCAGCTTTATCTCCTTTATTATGATGTCGTAGCCGGATATGGCCTCCTTGGATTCGGACGTGAACGGGACCCATACTGAGCAGAAGTGAACGAATATCACCAGCGGCTCTTCGGCAAGCTTGCCGGCCTGGATGTTGTATCTCTTCCAGTCGGTTTCCTGGACGGACCTGGTCACGGCGCAGGTACCCTGCTGGTAGAGAAGCGGAACCCTGTTCGCGAACCTCATAACGTTGAATGATTGTATGGAGCCGCCGAACGCAATGCCCACCTCGACACGGAAGGGCCATCCCCGGTAAACCTCCGGCGATCTGGTCACGGCCGCCACGAACTCCGGGTTGAGCTCCTTCACGAGACCGGACTCTATAAGCTGCGTCCCCAGCGGTGAAAGACAGTCCGTCGGGGGCCGGACCAGCTTAACCTGTTTCACAGCCTCGATGATTCTCCTGGCCTGCTCGTCCGTCACCCTCCTCGGCTTCATCTTCGTGTGTGGAACCGTCTTTCCGGCCTCTTCCCGGGTTATTCCTCCCTTGAGAAGTATCTCGTTTGCGCTCTGTTTTCCCAGCCTGCTGAACTCGGTTGTAAGGAAGGACAGCATCGTCCTCGCCTCTGTCGAGGCCATCATCCTGGTCAGCAGCCCCAGCTCGACGCCGTACAGGTGCGGCATTATCTCGCGCGGCTGTGCGGGGAGTCTGCCAACACCCCTCTTGAATTCTATTCTACCTGAAGGCGAGTCGAAAACTATGTCAGCGAAAGGGTTGGACACCGCTGTCTGCTTGATGTATTCCATCACGGACTGTTTGTTCTCCCTGTAAACACACTCGGCCACGAACCTGGACTCGACGCCGTGCCACGGTTCGCCCTCTTCAACGTTGGTCTCCATTACGATGGGCCTGTTCTTCGCAACATCGATTTTCAGGCTGTACCTGTGGGTCTTGCCGTCCCCTGTGCTTGATACTATGGTTGTCGGTGTCCCTGTCGTGAGCTGCGAATACAGCACGGCGCACGAGACACCGAGCCCCTGCTGGCCGCGGCTCTGGCGGAGCCGGTGGAACTTGCTCCCGTATAGCAGCCTCCCGAATATCTTCGGTATCTGCTCCTTCACTATTCCCGGGCCGTTGTCCCTGACCGTTATCTGGTATTTCTCGGGTCCCATTTCCTTGATCCCTACATATATCTCGGGAAGTATCCCCGCCTCCTCGCAGGCGTCCAGGCTGTTATCCACGCCCTCTTTCACTATCATCAGCATGGCTTTGGCCTTGTTGTCGTAGCCGAGAAGGTGCCTGTTTTTCTCGAAAAATTCGGATACGGAAATCGCCCTCTGCTGCCTTCCCATCTCCTCCGCGGTGCTCATGTTTTCCCCTTTCCTGTGAACGGATATCAGATTAATACTATCAAATTCCCGATAATAAATAATTATACAGACCGAAAAAAATATAATACATTATCCATTGCGGAAAAGTCATGTTTTGGCCTTTTTGATGTTCATCTTTTTGTACGCATAGGCGTGCGTCTTCCCGTTGAGGAGATGCTCCACGGCCTCTTCCGCCGGCCCGAGCTCTTCGGGAGTTCCTATGATCGAGAGGGTCTTGCCTTTCACGCAGATCAAGGCTCCGGTCTTGGCCTCAATCCATTTTTTCGATTTGCCCTGCCTGCCTATCACCCTGCCGAGCAGGCGCTTCCTTGTCTTGAGGTTTTCCCCCTCAAGGGAAATGATGCGCAGCTCGCACTCCTTTTCGAGCAGCCTCCGGGCCTCCTTGAGAGTGAAGCCCCTCCCCATCGCCGTAACCATTTCCTTGGCCTTGAGCACCCGAAGGGAATCCTCCCCGGATATCTTCACGATGTCCGAACATTCGATCTTCGTTCCCGTGCTCTCCTCGATTATTTTCGTGATTTTTCCCTCTCCGGCCATCAACAGCCTTTTCCTGTCTTCCGGTATTCTTACTACTTCTATCATGATCGCGATTCAGAAACTAAGAGCGCTTGAGCATCCCCCGATTTATGAGCCAGTTGACCTGCGCGGGCCTGTATCTCCAGATGATATCGCCTTTTTCATCCGGCTGTATGTCCCACGGTTTGAGTATGACAACGTTGCCGATCCTTACCATCACCCTTCTTTTCTTGCTTCCGGGTATCCGGCACATCCTTTCCTTGCCGTCGGTGCAATCGACCCTGAATCTGCTAGCGCCGAGCACCTCCGTAACTGTGCCCAGCATCTCGCTCCCTCTCGGCATTCTCACTCTTATGGTTTCCTCTTCCATAGACATAATATTACCGGTTTGTTTTTAAGTGTTGAAAAGGAGGCGGGCTGAAAAGCTCCGGCCCGGGGCTCAGTAATAGTAACCAATTGTCAGGTCTATCCTTACCGCCTCGTGCATGTCGCTGTTAAGGATTCTGTGCAGTGAAGCCTTCACCTTGTCCTTCAGTTCCCCTTCCACCACATCGTATTCCTTCCCGGAGGCGGCCCATATCACGAGGGATTTCAAGAGGTGCCTGTTTTCGGGAGTCAGGGGCGCGGACGACATCCAGGCGGACAGGCCGTTCCCTTCGACACCCCAGTGTATCGTCGCCAAAGGCACGCTTTCGCCGTCATGGCTGCCTCCGATATACCTGCTCTCCTGCTCGACTATTATCTTGCTTCTGGGGTTATTGACAGGGGAGACATTTTCGCTTACGAAATTATCGAATCTCTGTGTGTCCGGGAATTTCCTTTCGTAACTGTCCAGGATTTCCCCAGGGGAAAGTTCCGTGTCGTAAATTATGACTTCGTCTATAGCTCCGTCGAAGAAATCCTCAAAACCCGTGTTGTTATCGTAACCGGCGCCTATGTAGAGCGGCGCGTTTGCCAAGGATGGAACCTCCCCTGAAAGGCCTCCTGGAATAAAGGTTCCATCGAGATAGACATCCGCAGTTACGGGTTTCCCGTCCAGATACATGTACCAGTCATTACCTCTGAGAGTGCACGCGACGTGCACGAATCTTCCGGTGTGAGACGCGTTTATGCTGTAAACCAGCAGGTATTCGCCGCCTGTGGCGATATCAAAGCCGCACGCTATTTTCGGGTCAGCGCCAAAAACCGAGGAATTCCTCACCAGCAGGATTTTGTAATTCGAATTTCCTGTGCCGATGTCCTCTCCCTTTTCCAGTATAACGAATTTTGTCGGGTCCGCCGGGAGTTGATCGATCTTGAACCTGGCCTCTGTTGTGAATGTCGAAAGCCTGAGGCTCGAGTCGTCAGGTATCTCGGCGTAGTCGTCCGTGCCGTCGAACAGCAGGGCAGAGCCGTACATGCCGTCCACCCATACGGCGGTCTGGTTGCCGTCTGCGTTGTTCCCGTCATCGTCGCGAAGGATTCCGTAGTTGGTGTTGAGTGAGGTGTCCCATACGTCTTCCCCCGATCCCATGTTCATCCTCCAGTATCCCACCATTCTGTAATCGGGTACCAGTTCGTAAGGCAGCTTGAAAAAGAATTTGTTCGTCTTGTACCCCCTTTCTGCCGGGAACCTGGTGTAGAAATCCGCGTAAACGCTGGGGTGGTAGTAAGAGGGAGGGTAGACCCATTCTAGGTTGAAGATGTCCTGATGCCAGGGCTCTTCGGCCTGGTATTGCTCGAGGGTTGAGAATTCCACCACCCCCTTGCCTTCACTCACGAATCTTTTGATATCCCTCTGTTGGAGGCCGTCGAGATCGCGATAGCCCCAGAAAAATATGACGTCACTGTCCGCGGGAAATTTGATGCTGAGGGGATCTATCCTCTCAATATCGAAATACCTCCGGTGGCCGTTCAGGTCGAAATCCGTGAGTATCTCCTCGCGCAGCACATTGAAATCCTGCTGGTTGCATACGCAGCCCACCTTTATCAGGGGCCTCACGTCCTGGGAGATGGAAACGGAGAATCCCATGGTGACCGGCAGCACCTCTTCGATCTTCTCTTTCGTTTCGGTGGTGTTGAACCAGTCTATTCCGGTCCTTTCAAGGGAATACAAAAGGTCGTGCGACATGAGTATCAGTTTCGACCTATCCCAGTTCGTTCTCATCTTGGGTATCGTGCTGAACTGTAAGATCATCACGAAAATGAGCATGACCATTATGATTACCTCGACTATGTGGAGGAAGCCTTTTTTCATGACCATGCACCTACACAATTATTAATTAGAATTCTAATAAGTATTTTGTAGCCGGCTATTAAATGGTTGTGTGAATCTTGACAGGCAGGATGTAGAATGCCAAGGAACAGCTATGTGATTTCGTATCTGGGAGTCGTGTTGGAACTGACAGGCTTG
>JAUXKD010000024.1 GCA_030624445.1 Candidatus Aenigmatarchaeota archaeon | reverse complement strand
TAGCACTCGCAATAGCCGTGGGAGGGATGGTTTCCTCCTGGCTCGCTTCATTCGTTTTTGAGAGGACTCAGCAGGATACATGCGCGATCAGCACCATGTACACCATCCTGCAGGCTTCTTACAACAGTTCCAGCGGAAAGGTGGACATCAAGCTTAAAAATACAGGGAAAGACGACCTGTACAATTTCACCGTGGAGGTGGATAACGGGACCGTGATAGCCAGTACGGCGGCTTATTCCCCGGTTTCCACATACCGCCTCGGACCGGGAAAAACCCAGTACGTACTGGCCAACATCTCTGATCAGAACATGACAACTACCGACACTGTTGCCGTTTTGGTGGGGTCCTGTCTGAGTTATTCCCCCTCACCTACGAAGGTGACAAATATATAAGGAAGATTAAACCAATATTATCAGGTAAGAAAATGAGAAAGAAGTCCAAAGGAATATCACCACTGGTCGCAGTAATAATGCTTATAGCCTTTACAATGATCGTCGCTGGCATCCTTGCAGGATGGGCCACGAGGTTCGCAAGCGAGCAGAGGAGCCTGCTCGAAAAATGCGTAAGGGCCAACATTCTTATCAAGAAAGGGACCTACGCCAACGGCTATCTCACTCTCATGCTTTACAACCCCGGAACGGTGCCTCTGAAGGGCTTTCAGGTACAGGTCACATACGAAGATCAGGGGCCAGCCTTGCCGAGTACATGGAATATCAACGGCAGCGTAAGCGCTAACACTTACCAGTCATTTACCAATAACCTCACGAACACGAGCGTAGACTACGTCGAGGTCAGATCGATCGAGTGCCAGGGCGCGTACGACATGCTCAGAAGCTACGACATACCGGGCATCGCATAGTTCCCGGAACATATTTTTTATTCTACCGCTTTCAGCTTTGTCACGAATCCCAGAAGCTTCTTCACCTTGCCTTTGGCCTCGTATGGAGTGATATCCTTCTTGACCCAGTCCATGACGGTCTCCTGGTCTTTTGTAAAAAGGGAGATGAGTTCTGCGACATGTTCGTGTTTAGTGACGTCATGCCGTCGCATCCATTCCAGAACCTTTTCCCTGTTTTCCAGTTCCTCCATCAACGTTCGGATGTTTATGCCCTTTTCTGATGATATCTTCGTCAGCAGTCCCGACTCGCTCGTGTTGCTGTCAAAAGTGTCAGTGGAAGGTGCCCAGACAAAGCTTTTCAGGGTTTGTGACTTTCCAGTGATGATGTCCACTGACTGTATCTCACATATCTCCTTGACCCTTCTCGCTGCAGGTCCCCTCTCCCTGGCCTTTGTCATCACAACCAGGAGGTCAAGGGCCTCCACTATGCTGGGGGAAAGCGAAATGGGCGGCGTTTCCAGCCTCTTTATAACGTCTTCAACGGAACCGGCATGCATTGTACCCATGCTCGGATGACCGCTTGCCATTCCCTGGAACATGACGTAGGCTTCCTTTCCCCTTATCTCACCAACAATCACATAGTCTGGATTCTGCCTGAAAGACTCCTTCAGCAGCTCAAAAAGGGTGACCTCGCCGTACCTTCTTCCCGAAGCTTCGGGGACCCCGAACCCTGTCCTTGAAACCGCAGGTATCCAGTTCGCATGAGGGAGATTCAGCTCCCTTGTATCCTCTATTGAAACTATTCTGGCTTCCTGTGGTATGAACAACGTGATGGCATTCAGCAGGCTGGTCTTTCCCGTGCTGACGCCCCCGCACACGACCATGGAGACTCCGGACTGGACCACCAGCCACAGATAGGCCATGAGCTTTGCTGATGTCGTCCCCATGTTAATCATTTCTATGGGGGAAAACGGATACTTTCTGAACTTTCTTACCGAAAAGGTGGGTCCTCTGGTGGTCACGTCCTTGGCCAGGGACGCCTGAATCCTTGAGCCGTCCGGCAGTGAGCCGTCCAGCAGAGGTTTGGCGTAGGATATGTACCTGCCGCAGCGCTCTGACAGCTTGACGACGAATGCGTTAAGTGCTTCATGGTCTTTGAATATCACATCGCTTTCCAGGGAACCGAACTTCTTGTGAACCACGTATATGGGAATGCCCAGGCCATCGCACCCGATATCCTCGATGTACGGGTCATGCATCAGCGGTTCTATCTCGTTGAGCCCTATGAAGTCCCTGAAAATGAAGTATATGAACTTGACATACTGCTTGGATGAAACCTTGAGATTCTCAACGTCAATAACATGCCTCACCATTTTTTCGATATACTCGAGTGCGTTGTCTTTTTCATTCAGCGTGGTTAACTGCACATCTATCAGTTCCGTTATGTCATTCTTTATCTTTTCCAGAACAGATTTTTCACTCTTGGTGAGTCTGGGTTCTATTATGCAGTACCTTAGCGTCCTTTTCTCCGGGACCCATTTTATGTTCGCAAAAGCGAGCGGCTCAAGAAGTGGGTATTTTATGTCCAGGTTTTTTATTTTTTTAATGCTCGGCAGTTCTATGAGGTGAGCGGGCTCCTTTATCGAAATTTTGGGGTAATATCTGGACTTCTTTTTCTCTAACAGGTCCTTTAGAAAGGTTTTCCCCAGTCTCATGAGTTTACCTTTTTTTCCTTCTTACGATGTGCCTGTGTCTGGCACAGGCCGGACAAGCATACATCTTGCTGTTGATAAGTGAAATGCCCCGGCCTCCGGCTTTCAGTTCCTCTTTCAGAAGGGGGTCGGTTATCCTGAAGCCCCGGACGACCGAAAATGTCTTGTATTTCGGTACCCTACGGCCGCAAAACTCACACGTCACCAATATTTCCTTGCCCCTACCCTTCCCGTGTTTCCATCCTCTTCTGTATCCTTTCTGTACTGGCATATTATCACCTTTATATTGTCCATCCTGATTATTAAATTGTTTGGACGGGTGAACCCTGCATGTTCCTCCCGATTGGTTTCAAAAAAGGAAAGTGTCAGCCCTTTGCCACTCCCAGCGGAACGAACCTGGCAACCTTGAGTGAAACGCCTGCGCCGTGAACGGATTCTATCACGGATTCCACATCCTTGTAGGCGTCCGGGCTTTCCTCTGCCAGAACCTTGGGATGGGTTGATCTGGAAACGATTCCCTTTTTCAGCAGTTCGTCTCTTACCTTGTCGCCCCAGAACCGCTTTACCGCGGCATGCCTTGACATGGCCCTGCCAGCTCCGTGACAAGTCGAGCCGAACGTTTTTTCCATGGCCCTTTCCGTTCCCTTTAAGATGTAAGAAGCCGTCCCCATGGTTCCGGCTATGATGGCAGGGATATCAGGGAAGGCCCTTGTAGCCCCCTTCCTGTGCACGTAAACTTTCCGCTTCTTGCCGTTAACGGTGTGATCCTCGGTTTTCACTATGTTGTGCGCAATAGCGTAAACTGTGTGCATGTCCATATCTTCCCAGGATGTGCCGAAAACCTTCTCGAAACACTCTCTTATCCAGTGTGTCATCACCATCCTGTTAGTGAATGAATAATTGACGGCGCATTTCATCGCCGCAAAATAATCCTGCCCTTCTTTTGAATTCACGGGTGCGCACACGAGCTGCGGGTCGGGGAGCCATATCCTGTATTTCTTCACGGCCTCTTCCTGTATCTTCAGGTAATCGGTGGCCACCTGGTGGCCAAGCCCCCTGGAACCGCAATGAACCATTAACGTGACCTGTTCTCTGTCATTTATTCCGTACCTGCCCGCAAACCTCTTGTCGTATATGTCGGAAACGGCCTGCACCTCGAGGAAATGATTGCCCGCCCCGAGCGTCCCGAGCTGGGACAGCCCCCTCCTTTTAGCAAGATCGGACACCTTTGACGGGTCGGCCCCTTCCATGCAGCCCCTTTCCTCGGTCGCCTCGATATCGTCCTTTACCCCATAACCATTATCGACGGCCCAGTTGACACCTCTGGTAAAAACCTCGTCAAGCTGGTCCAGCGTGAGCCTCAGCTTACCCTTTGAACCCACGCCGCACGGGATATTCCTGAAGAGGGTCTCAATAAGCTCTTTCATCTTGGGCCTGACGTCCTTCGCGGTAAGGTTCGTTCTCACGCTGTTGATCCCGCAGTTTATATCGAACCCACACAGACCCGCGGATATTACACCTTCTTCCGCATCAAAAGCTGATACAGCACCCATGGGCAGGCCGTAGCCCCAATGCATGTCCGGAAGACCCACCACCGGCTCCAATATTCCAGGCAGGCATGCTACATTCGTCAGCTGCTGGACCGCGGCGTCTTCAATGGCATCCATAACAGGCTTGTTCGCAATAATCCTGGCATCGACCCTCATCTTGTCCCTGCTACCTTTGGGTAACATCCATTCGAAATCGTTTACCCTTTTCAGTTTCTCTTTCATTCCCAACTCCCCATTTTTCGTATTTCTTTTTTATTTAATGAACCGTGTTTTAAAGTCTTTGATTATAAAGTCAAATATCCAAGCTCACTCTCACGACGTACCCCTTCGGCGTTTTTTCGAACTTGAATTTGTAATAGGTAACAGCCTTGACCACGGTCTCGCCCTTTTCGGGAGTTATCTCTTCGCCGTGAATTTTCGCAACAAGATGCCCCTCGTCAATTTCAGGAATTTCGAATCTCGAAAAAAACATACCTTCGGTATCAACCAGGCCTATCAGTTCCTGTAACCAGTTTATCATCAGTTCTTCCCTGCTCTTCCCGCGAACTTCCACTTCGAGTGACTTCTTCCCCGAAACCTTTTCAAGTTTGCATATGATGCTAAACATAGCTTTGGCTGCATTTTCGAAAACCTGGCCCAGGTTTTCTCCGTAAGCCTCGAACATGACGTCCGAAGTGAGATCGTCAACAATTCTGAATCCTGGCATATTCCATCACCAATTCCTCAAATCCGGTCAATCTTATTGAAACTATATAATAAATATTGAAAAATTTTATAAGAAGTTTCATCCGGAAAAGCCAACCGAATTCATAGGCCGTAACATTTGAGGTTGCTTTTATTTAAGCATAAAGTTATAGATTAATTATTTGGTGATTGCATGGACTTGACAAGGTCAAAGACGGGCATACTCGGCCTGGACGAAATAATGCATGGAGGGATACCGGAGAATCATACGGTTCTGCTTACAGGCCCAACGGGCAGCGGAAAAACTGTTCTGGCTTCCCAGTATGCTTACATGGGGGCAAAAAAATACAAAGAGCCGGCCGTTTACCTTTCTTTCGAGGAAACGACGGATTCCATAAGGAGGAATGCGCTGAATTTTGGCTGGGATTTCAGAGCGCTTGAAAAGAGTGAAAGCTTTGCATTCGTCAAATACGACCCGTACGGTATTGATAATTTTCTCAACAACCTTGAGGGAAGGGTCAGGGAACTGGGCGCAAAGAGGGTTGTTATAGATACGATTTCGGCACTGGACTTATTTCTGAGAGACGAATCCGAATACAGAAGACTCCTGTTCAATCTTTATCAGGTTCTGGAAAAACTGGATTGCAACACACTGCTGCTATCGGAGACGGTGCCGGGAACTCCGGGCCTGTCCAGAAACGGCCTTGAGGAGTTCATCGTGGACGGTGTCGTGGTCCTGTATTACAAGATGGTTAATTCCTCATTCTCGAGGGCCGTGCAGATATGGAAGATGAGGGGAGCGGAACATTCAGAAAAGCTGCATCCCTTCAAAATAAAGAAAGACGGCATTGAAGTTTATCACACAGAGGAATTCCATATGAAGACAAAAGATCAATGAAATGTGGTGCCAAATACCGAGTCCCATCCATTCTCATCCGAAACTCATTCAGTAAAACAACAGGCTTTCTTGGAATAGAAAAGGAAATATAAATAAAAACCGAAGGATTCTCTGCCTTGGGGAAATTCAGATGATGTCATTTTCGCTGATGATAATGAAATCCCCCACCGATTTCACCGCAGAGAACGGAACAAGGATCCTTTTCTTTTCATCTTCCCTCAGGTTGAGCGTGGAGATGTGTTCCGTCGGCTCGAGCAGCACAAGATTTATCAGTTCACCGGATTCTACGATGTAGTCGATGTCCCCTACAACTCCGAATTTTTTCCCTGATTCTTCAGAAATCAAAATCTTCCCGACAAGTTCTTTGCTTCTTACCCTTTCGTCCATTTTATCATCCTTTTTTGTATTTTGCACAAACAGATTAACAATGATTAATATAGAGGTAGACTATTTAAAATTTATGCATTGACAAACATTGTTTGGAACTTGGGGGATATTTTGTATATGTAAGCTTTCCCTTTCCTTTCCCTTGTGACCATCTTGTCCTTCATGAGTCTTCTCAGTATGTTATTCACGGATCTCGTGGCATTTCCGGCGTCAGTATAATCTTCCGGATCCATCTGTTTCACGATCTGGGTGGGTGTCATTTCACCACCGGCGGTCATAATTTCAAGTATGTTTTTCTGCCTGTATGGAAGATCCTGGAACGTCTCCATCGAAACCCTT
>JAUXKD010000121.1 GCA_030624445.1 Candidatus Aenigmatarchaeota archaeon | reverse complement strand
TGGTACCCACCTTCCTTCCGGGTGGTGCCTCCCTTGAGACCGTTTTGGGCTTGTTGACGCCGCTGTATGATCCTCCAAAGGGATGGTCCACGGCGTTCATCGCGTTTGCAGAGGTCCTCGGGTAGAGTTTTCCGCGCCTGTGCATGACTATCCATTTGTTCCCGGCCTTCACCCACGGTTTTTCCTTTCTTCCTCCCCCTCCCGGAACGCCGACAATCGCCCTGCATGAAGGGTGGAGGGCCTTGGTCTTTTTGCTCGGGAACTGAACGACGCAGGATTTGGTGTCTTTCGAAACTATCATGGCGAAAGTGCCGCCGGACCTGCAGAATACCGGCCCGGAATTGGGGAAGCTCTCTATAGCGAATATCGGCCTGGACTCGGGTATCTGGGAGAGCGGCATCACGACATCCTCCGTGCTGTCGTTGACCGCAAGGCCCTCTCTCGCCAAAATATAACTCTTGCTCCCGTCCTCGTGTAGCACCTCGGCAACGGGCGCCGTCCTGCCGGGATCGTGGATCATCTCCTTAACGATGCCTGTGCTTTTGTCATAGCTCAGGCTACGCATGAAGTTGCCCTTCCTGGCCCTGTAGGTGGGCGACCCTTTTCCTCTTCTCTGGGATATTATCCTTTTACCCATGTCGAACCTCCTAAACCATGCCTAACCTCGAAGCTATCTCGCTTGCGGAGTGCTCCGGGCTGAGTTTCGCATAAACCTTCTTGACTCCCTGGGGCGTTATCACTACCTGCACTTTGAGCACCTTGACGTCGAAGAGGTTTTCCATCGCTTCCTTTATCTCTTCCTTGGTGGCTCCCCTCCTGACCACGAACGTGAGCTTGTTGTCGAACTCGACCATGTTCATGCTCTTCTCGGCAAGGTGCGGGTATTTCAACACCTTCCACGGGTCCTTCCCGATCTTCGCCTTTTTGCCCTTTTCTTTCGCTTTCGCCTGCGGTTTTTCGTGGCCGGCCTTTGCTTTTTCGGCTGGCTTTTTCGCCGCTTTCTCCTTGGGTTTCTTCTCAGCTTTTCCGGCCATAATCGATCCTTATTAGCAGTTAACCAATTATTATTTCAATCAAGTATATAAAGGAAGCATATAAAAGGGCGCCTTAAATAGCTTTTTCATCGTGCAGCCTAACCGTTGTCAGCGGTCTCCCTGTTCTCAGCCGCCTGTGGGTTTCTCGACGGCCTCGACTGCAGATTTTGTCCAGATGGTCAGTCTTCCCGGAACAGTCCCCGGGGCCAGTATTCCGACGCTCAGCCTTTTCGCATCCGATATCTCGACTCCCGGTACGTTTTCGGCGGCCCTGACTATCCCCTTGTCGTCAGAAATCACTATTAACGGGCCTTTCCTCTTTATGATTCTCCTGCCCCTTGTCTTTCCTCTCCCTGCCCTCGTCTTCTTTTCTCCGCATCTCTCGAGCTCTTTTTCAAGCCCTAGTGCGAGCAGGGTGTCCTCTATCTCCTTCGTCTTTTTCAGGGACTGGAATTTATCATCAATTACGAGCGGTATGTGCTTGACGCCTTCTATTCTGTGGCCCCTTGCGGATACGAGTCCCTTGTCGCCCGTGCCGGAAATGGCTGAAAAGAGTGCCTGTAACCTCTCCTTCTTGTTTATCTTCTTCTTCCAGTTTTTCTCGGCCTTCGGCGGGTGGGCCTTCCGGCCCTTGACGGCTCCGGGGATCGTCCTCGCCCTGAAGCGCAGCATCCCGGTGGCGAATATCCTCTTCATCCTGGCTATTTCCCTGTTCATCATGCTGTTCCTTTTTCCCCTCCTGCCGATGTACTTCGCTGACGTCCTCTGTCCGGCCAGGGGGTCCGCCCCGTAAGGCTGCCTCGCCCTGGATTTTTCTACCAGGACAGCCCTCTTTATCATATCGGTCCTGACAGGGCTGGAGAAGGCTTTTCCCAGGTTGATCTCTCCCTTCACTTCCCCTTTGGTGCCGTAAACTGGTACTTTCATGAAAAATCACTAAAGAATTATTTCATATTATTAATATTTAAAAGCATTTGAGCTGGCCTTCTGTTTTTGTTCTACCCTGACCTGCTGGAAAGCGGGACAGCATCCATATTGAAATACAATAACAAAATTGTCAAGCGTGAATGAAAGACCGAATCTTCTCACAACCGGATGCCGTGATAAGGCAAGATTTTTTCCTTTTTGTCAAGGTATACTGCGCCTTCCTCCAATAAACCGAACCTTCCGGTGGCCGTTAACTCCAGGGCTTTCAAGTATGCAGGCCCGTCTCCATCATCTTTCATCTCATTCTGCAATTTGTCAGCGAATGTCCTTACAGGTCTGAAGTTCCTCCTCTCTGTCAGTTTTCTATATTTGTCAGGAACAGGGAAAGGTCTTGACTGGACAAGAATAGGACCTTCGTCAAAATCCTCTGTCGCAACGTGTATGGTCGACCTGGTTTCCCTTTCCCCTGAAGTAATGGCGTCATAAACGGCATCCTCTCCCTTGTATTTACGTCTCAGTCCATTGGCCCTAATAATTTTTCCTGCTTCTAATTGGTTTGAGGCTACAGTATACAATCGTTTCACATCTGGAGGGTTTTCCAATATGGACAGGTCGGCTGGATGCACGTTAAAGATCCTGCCGCTGTATTCCCCTCTTTCATCCCCGTGTTCGATAATGGGGTGTGTCACAATCCTCATGAATCCGCACAAAGCTATGAGGTCTGGATGGTA
>JAUXKD010000002.1 GCA_030624445.1 Candidatus Aenigmatarchaeota archaeon | reverse complement strand
GTCCCCCCAAGTATCTGTATTGTTCCCTCTTTGATGACGATTGCAAGAAAACGGCCATAATCGACAGGAAATGGTGCACACCGTCTGTGATTAAGGTTACTGACCTGACAAGGGCGTCCGATCCTGCCAATGTCAGTTACTGGGTCAAGGAAATGACTATATCAAGAAGCGGAAACTCGTGCTTATTGTTCGTGGAGATCGTGGGAGCAGTTAATCTCCCACCGTACGTTCCATTGGATATCATTGGCATGACCATGTCGTGCTCGTATAGCCTTTCGGACCTTCCGAGGGAAGTGGTAGGGAAGAGTGATTGCAATGGAGAGCTCGTTGAATATTTCTGGAAAGTCTAGGAAACTACGACCATATTCTTATTTCCATTACGGCAGGTCCCCAGAGGGACGGGAGGTTGGCAATGTATTGGGACGTCGTTTTGACCTCGAGGGGCGTTATGTTGAATTCCGATAACTGGTTCTGAAGCCTTGCCACGGCATCATCGGTCGCGTTTTCAAGTGTCAGGAAGACACCACCGTAACCCACGACACCTGTAACGCCGACGTAATAGATCGCCCTGTCGTCGGGCGAACCTCCTGAGTTGTTTACAGGAGTGAATCCGGTATCAAGACTGACAGAATTGTTGTTCCCAGTGACCAGGTCTTTGACAGGCAGGTACACGACGAACGGGTCCCCGAGGTCTGTGAAGTTATCCCCGTAATCCGTTAGATTGAATACGGTCTCCCAGCCGGATGTTTCTGTAGTGTTCAGGAGAAGAGAACTGGTCCAGAACCTGGATGAGTAGGACGTTACCTTGGCATCCAATATTCTGCAGCCACCTGGTATGTAAAAAGTGCCGTTCTTTGGGGACGTCAGATTGCCACCGAATTTATCGGACTGGAGCGAAAGGGAAACCTCGCCGTATCCAAGATAGACATTCGGGGTGTAGTTAAATTCTATAAAAGAATCTGAAAAAAGACGGCTTTCCAGACTGGTGTTCCCTACAATTTTTATCGTCTGCATGAAATACGCTGCGAGGATGTCTTCTGCTACATCTTGATACACATTAAGGAGATCCGTCGCGTTTGAGAAATAATAGTTACCGTTTCCGCATGCGGCGATTTCCTGCATTGTCTGTGTATCGGCGTCATCGCCGTAGGCAATCGTGTGAACCGTTATGTTGTAAATATTGTATGCTATGCAGGAATAGTTTATCGACTCATTCTTGGCTTCTTCTAATGAGCAGCTCTTGGATGGCCAGCATTTGTTAGCATAGCCGTCGCTCATTAGCACTATGAACTTGTTGCGGTTATCGCTGCTCTCGTTATCGATCATCTCATAGGAAGTCCTGATGGCACAAGACATGCACGTGTTATCTACTCCCGCTGCAAAGTAACTGTCTATCATGCTGTAAAGTGTAACCGTGTTGTTAGAAAGATTATGCCTCCTGGCAGCCGGTGTGGTCGCATGGTATCCAACGAGGCCGATCCTGTTTCCGCTAACGTTCAATACGATGTTTAAGAATTCCTTGTCAGCGCCCTTTGCAAGATCGAGCTTCGTCGTGTTGCAGACCGTGTCATGATTTGTCGGGCTGTCGCAATCACCTCCGCAAGGGTTCTCACCATTTTCGTCGCACACGCTCTCGTTGTAGACCATGCATGACTGGCTGTCGCCAATTAAGCAGTCATAAGAGCATGTGTACTCTACGCAATTATCCATGCTTTTCGATATATCCGTAGTAAGCACGACATCAGTATTGTTCTTTAAAATGACCGGCAGGTATGATACATTACTCAGGCTCATCCTCAGGGGAATCGTTTTGTTGCTTATCGAATCGTATGAAAGCATACTGAAAAGGGTGCTGTTATCCAGGTCTATCACTTCCTCGCCCTGGGTAGAATTCTCAAAGACGGTCTTGTTGCCGATGTTCAGAAACAGCGTGTAATTGCTTTGCAGACGCAGATGGATTCTCATCGAATTTAGGTTCCCAGGCACGTAGAACGAAGAATAAAGGTTCACTATACCTTCGATCCCCGGGAAGTCAAAATACCTCGTTGCAGACTCATTTGACGATTCGTAAGGGAGGGTGTTCGGCTTCGATGTGTTGTACGTGATCTGAAGAAAGCCCCCGCCTATGAAGTTGCTCTCATCTGAACCGAATTTGATTTCGACCGTGTTGTTCCCTGCTGAGAAATTACCGCATGAAACCACGTCGTTGCATACCGTCCAGCTGTCAGCGCTCATGTTATTCCCTGTGGGTGCATAAAACCCTTCGTAGTTTGCGTTGACCCAGAGGGTGAAATTGTTACCAGCATTAAGTTCAAGATAAGCCTCCGTGACGTTTGCATCATCGGGAAGGGTTATGACCTTCGTTATATTGCCGTCTCCCTCGTATCCCCCGAAGTAGATGAAGCCGCTGGTGCTTTTCGCCATTCTCGAAATATATGCACTGGCGAGGTATCCAGAAACAGGCTTCCCGAGCTCGTATCCCGAAACTATTGTGTGGAGCCTGGACACGTATTCACCCAGCGTACCTTTGGTGGTTATGTTCACACCGCCTATCAAAACCTCGTATCCCAGACTTGGACCGAGCATCATGCCGAGCGTTTCATTGGTAAGATTTTCAGCGCACTGATTGAGCACCGTGTTGTTCTGGACCCACAGGTATCCCAGTACATCGAGTATGGTCTTGTCCATGTCGTCACCGGTTATGTTGCAGTTATCCGTATAGTTTTCCGACAGCAGGTCAATCACGGACGACAGCTTTGCAGTCTCCAGTACATTCATCGCGTCCTTGCCCGTGTAGTAAAGAGCCTGGTATCTCAGCTCGGGGGTCGAATAGCTTATCGACAGGCTTGACAGGAAAGCCGTAAGTACGAAAAGAAGACCCACTGCGGCCAAGGCGTCCAGAGAGAATACAAAAGCCCTTTTCATTAATTAACTAATGTGTGGTTTCGTATATATTTCTTTGAATTCTCTTCTGGCCGTTTAACACGGAAAACATTCATAACATAATCTTGCCAGTATTTCCGATCCGCGTGTTAAGGATTTTCAGGCTGGATTTACCGGAAATCAACGGATTTGGGTTCTGATGCGAAAAATAAACATATAAAAATGTATGAGATAAAAGTTAAGTGATACTATGGATCTTAAGAGCTTCCTCACGAAGAAATTCGGCAAGAATGTTTTTTCTTTGGGCCAGGACGACCTGCTTCAGGAGAGGGTTAAAAGCGAGAAGAACGTGGAAAGGCTTTCCGACGAGATAAAGGACATACAGGAGAGGATACAGAAGCTGATGCTTGAAGCGAAGGGCCAGCCGAAAACCCTCAAACTGCTGAACGTGCAGAAGATAAAGTCACTGAGGCTTGAATCAGCGACCAAGCAGCAGGAGGCCAGCCGGTATCTCAGGGAACTCCAGATTCTGCTGCTCATTGAGGCGATGCACGAGCAGGAGAAGTTCGAGGAGGAATCGGATTTCATTGAAAGGATTATGAACACGGACGTGGAGCAGCTCACCAATGCCATAATGGACATCGACGTGAAGAAGGCGATAGAAGAAGGCAGGCTGGATCTCGTCAAGGGCAAGCTTTCTGCGGTCTACGGCAAGGAAGAGATGCCGGTGGACGAGGAATCGCAGGACATACTGAAGGCCATTGACGACTTGGAGAAAGTGGACGAAGAGACCGCCCTGAAGATGGCGGGGGAGAAGGCCAAGCTGCTCGCGGAAGAGTCCCCCAAGAAGACCCTTTCAGAAAAGGAATGAGAGGGGCCGCAACCCGCGCCAAGTTTTAAATATGTTCTGCTCAATACGTTCTTAACGTGATATCATGAATATTTATGAAAACACAAAAAAATTAATAGAAGAGGCGGATGAATTTTACAAAGCCGGCAGATACAGTGATTCCAAAAAAAAATTGGGCGTCGCATTAAGAGAATTAGATGACTTTGGTAAAGCTAGAGCAACTGACGTGGATTATTTTAACGGAATGAATTTATACAGGACAAAAGGCTGGAAAATTCATCTTGAAATAGATAAAGCAACGCATCCAGAATGGTTTAAAGATTGAAAAAACAATGGTTCTGCCTTGTTATTAGCTCGCATTGGGTTTGCCGATAGTTTTAAATTATTATGCTGTCAGATACTTTAGTGATGACTATGGATATGGAGTTACGTTATATGGATTTGGAGTTACATTATAGGCAAGGAAGTGTTGAAAACTTGCACGAAAGTAACGCATTCACAAGTATTCGATTTTCTCTCGAACGGGCAAGTCAATTTTCTGCCGAAAACAAAGGTTCATTGGCAGGGGAAATGACGTATCATGCATATGATTTGTATGACAATAAATTTAAAGAGACTCCGGAATTTGAACAGGTTCGTGAATTAGTCAGAGGCGCTATGAGTAATTATATACCGTCCTTAACATGAAATATGAAACCATTTTTTTCTGAAACTTCATTAACGCTTTTAAATTTTAAGCCGGAATTTAATCTTATGGGTGAACTCAGGCAGAACATACTGAAGCAGCAGCTTCAGTTGGAGCTTGACACCGCCCGCAGGCTTGAATCTGAGGGAAAGGAAAAAGAGGCCGGTACACATTTTCTCAAGGCAGGAATGATATCAAGGAGGCTCGCTTATCAGGCGCCCAGGGAGGACGCCGAGGATTTCTTTCAGACGGCCTCCCAGTACGAGTCCGTGGGTAAAATAATCACCACCACCACCGGATACGTGAGGGCGAAATCCCCTGACACCATCGACCAGCTCATAGTCACCCAGAAGCCCGCCACGAAGTGGGAAGACATTGGAGGGCTGGAAGAGGCCAAAAAAACCCTCAAACATGCGATAATAATGCCTTTCGTGCGTGGCAGACCTGATTTCGTGGATGTGGCTAAATCCATACTGCTTTACGGCCCGCCGGGCACGGGCAAGACCATGCTGGCCAAGGCGAGCTCCAACACGCTCAGCGCCACGTTTTTCGAGGCAAAGGGGTCCGGCCTGCTTTCGAAGTTCTTCGGCGAGTCCAGCAAGATCATTTCAGGGCTCTTCTCGAAGGCCAGAAAAATGCAACCCTCGCTTATTTTCATGGACGAGATCGACTCTATAGCCGCGAAGAGGGAAGGTGGAATCGACGAGAGCAGCAGGAGGGTCCTCGGGCAGATGCTTTCCGAAATGGACGGATTCGACAGCAGGCGCGAAGATAAGGTGCTCTTCATGGGCGCAACGAACAAGCCGTGGGACCTCGACGACGCGCTTCTGAGCAGGTTCCAGTCAAAGATTTACGTTCCCCTGCCTGATGGGGCATCAAGGAAAGCCATCTTCGAGGTTCACCTGATGGGTGCCGACCTGAGCGGGGTGAACCTTCAAGAGCTCGTTGATAACAGCGCAGGATACAGCGGCCGGGATATAGCGGGCCTCTGCCAGGAGGCGGTTACAAACATGATAACCGAGAAAAACCCCGGCCTTGAAGACCTTACCGCAAAGCAGCTGGAGATTTACACGCTGGGGACCAGGGAGATGCTCCCGTCAGACTTCGGGCATGCCTTTGGGAAGGTCAAGCCGTCTTCGAAGGAACCCGTGCTGGAAAAATACGATGACTGGCAGAATGAGTTCGGCTGAGGGTTTGAGAAACAAGAAAGAATACGAAAAACCTTGTATTTCTGCTGAAACGCACTGAAAAACCGATTTTTTCCGGATTTGGAATAGAAAAACCAGATAAATAAAAATAAAAAAATGATCTCTTACACCCTTCCGACAGAAAATTGCTTCTTAAAATTCTGTCGGTTAGGAAGAGAGATTTAATACGGCCTTAAGGTCGACCACCAGAGCTGCAGTAGCTACGAACGCCGAGATGTTGAGTACCATCGCAGCAAGGTAACTGCCCAGAACTGGGATTGCGCTGAGGTTGGCGGTACCGACAAGTATCAGTGCTATTGCGGCGATGAGGAAGTCTTTGACTTCTTTTTCGCCGATGTTAAGGAAACCCACTACAAGTCCGAGTACCACCAGTGCAAGTGTCACGTAACCTGCCGAAATAGCGTCTAGTCCGGCAGATGCGAGTCCTGCTACCAATGCAATCACTACGCCCAGAATGAAGGCCCATCCTCCAAATCTCTTATCATATGGCATGGTTTACCACAATATAATATTAGGTCCGAACCCACCTAAATATGTTTTCTATGCAAAATCAGCCTTCAGATGCCCTTGTTTCAGCTGTTTTTCCTCTTGCTCGTGAGCGTCGTTGTTATTATGAATATGAAAATCGTGTAGAATATGAAAATCGAAACGACCTTCAGCATGAATCCGCCGGTTTCTATGACGGCTCCCAGAAAAACGAAAAGTATACCCAGACCGAGCAGTTTCAGCGCATCGAAGATCACGCCGAACATTATATCCTTCTTGTGGCTCCTTATCACGGCGGCCGATATGAGGCTTCCCCCGATTCCGGCGAGGAGATAGCCCCCGATCTCCGGTATGCCGTGTGGCAGGAAGTTCAGGCTCACGGCCGGTATGTGGTAAAACGCCTCGCTCAGCCTGCCTATGTACACGCCCAGTATGCTTGCGTTCCAGACAATGATGAAAACGGCGCCCGCGCCGAAGAGCAGGGAGAAGATGAAGGCGAATCCCGTGACCTGCAGATTGTTGGCCAGAACCTGCACGAACGCACCGAATTCGTTGAGGCCTGCGGATCCCTCCAGCATATTGCCGGCGAGCGCCCTGATTTCCTGCACTTTCATCGTCTGTATCTGGAATGTTCCCGCCGGAAGCGCGTTCGCCCAGAACGCGAAGGAAAAGGTGAGCCCGAAGAAGTAAAAAAGGAATATCAGGATGTCCTTATTGTGCCTGAGCCAGAAGCCTTTCTCGTAATGTCTCGCGATGTCCTTCTCGTCCATTGACTCTTCCTTCTTTATGAACAGCGTCAGGAAGTACACGGAAGGTATTATGGTAAAGATGACAGAGAAAAGCCCTGTTAGATTGAACACGTTGCCGGAAATGTATACCTGGTAGGACAGCTGCAGGCTGAACAGTATGCCCACGCTGGATAATAGAAGTGCCCAGGGAAACATTATCCACGGATGTCTTTCTATTTCGTTATACTTTACGAGAGACTCCAGCATAGATATAATATGTAAAGTTTTCTTTATATTTCGAATCCGGATGCAATTATTTAAAACCAGACCACAAGAATCTATTGGCAGAAGATAGGCCGGGCTGCTGGGCGTAGCCTGTTACCGCAAACCGTCTTCATGGCGGGGTCGAAGCCCGAGAGCGGTTTCGGTGCACGGAATCGGCCCTGATGTCCGACTGCGAAGCTCTGCCCTGCAGGACTGTTATCATGGCGAAACAGGTCAGGCCAGGAATGGAGCATCCTTAAGTTGCGTTAGTGGTGCTTGCAGGATACAAGAGTGGAGAAGGATGCCAGGACAAACCGGTACCGGATGCTGATATCCATCAAAGGCGTTCTTCTGCCATTTTCATGTTCCTGCGGAAAGCGGGGGACGTCTTATGTACGATTACTGGCCCAGGAAAAAGAAAACATGGAAGACCAAGCTAGCCGTCTCGCTATTGTTAGTGATAGCATTTTTCAGCGGTATCATCATGGGGAATTTTTTCAGCGGGGAAAAGGTGGTTGTCTACAACGCCACAATGCCCCAGAAGACCGGAATAACGATGAAATCTTTCGACTATGAGATGCTTCTTAACACGAACGCGTCATCCACCGTCACGGTGAGAATACCCGCGGTGGACAAGGACGACACCGGTGTCGTTACGCTTATGACGGTGCAGGTGCTTCCCGGATCTGGCCGGATCCTGACCAACATTGACAGGCTCCTTTTCTGGGTCGATACACAGAATTCGATAAGGAGAGCCACCATGGTGGCAGAGAACGTCACCGGCAAAAACGTGAGCAATTACGACATAGTATACACCATAACAGCTAACGCCTCTGTGATCGGCGGGCCCTCGGCCGGCGCCGCGATAACCATTGCCACCATAGCGGCCATCGAAAACAAGACAATCAATCACTCCATCATGATAACGGGCTCCGTCAACCACGACGGGACCATCGGCCCTGTCGGCGGCATCTTTGAGAAGGCCGTCGCGTCGAAAGACGTGGGTGCACAGACACTTCTCGTCCCACTCACGCAATCCGTGCAGGTCATATACAAGACGAGGGAATACTGCGAAAAGATAGGCTGGACGGATTTCTGCACGAGCGAAACGTACCCCGTCAAGATCGATATAGAACGGGACGTCGGCATAGACGTCGAAGAGGTCATAGACATCTGGGAAGCGGCGGAATACATGATAATAGAAAAATGACCATCGAAATTCTACAGCATCCCCGGGACGCCCCCCATCGAGCCCGCTTCTATACCGAGCACCGCCGCGTAATGCGTATAATTAAATTCGATAATCTATATTAACTTTACCGAATACGAGAAATCAGGTCTGATTTACATGATAGACATACACGCCCATCTTTGTTTTCCGCCTTTCGACAACGACAGGGAAAGGGTGGTCGCAGAGTGCGAAAGGGAAATGAGAGCGGTCATTGTGGGTTCCGCCAGGTATGAAGAGGGCCTGTGCGCCCTGAAACTGGGCGAGCGGCACCGGAAGATGTTCGTGACCCTCGGTTACCATCCCGTCGAGGGCGGGGGGAATCCTGGAAAGCTCAGGGAGCTCATCAGGAAGAACAGTGACAGGATAGTGGGCGTGGGTGAGGTCGGCCTGGACTACCACTGGGAGAAAGACGAGTCGAAGAGGAGGCGGCAGAGAGAGGTCTTCTCGGAATTCATAGACCTGGCAACGGAGCTGAAAAAGCCTCTCGTGATTCACAGCTGGGACGCCGAACAGGAATGCTTCGACATGGTGAGGGATTTCGAACACGGCGTTGTGTTCCACTGCTTTTCAGGGTCTGGTGAACTGTCAGCGGAAATTATCAAGAATGGGTTTTACGTGTCCGTTTCCACCCAGATCCTTTTCTCCAAAAACCACAGAAAACTCGCGAAGGTCCTGCCTCTCGAGCACATGCTCCTTGAGACCGATTCGCCGTTCCTCTCGCCGTACAAGTACCTCAGGATAAAGGGCGAAGAGAGACTGCTCAAGAAGGGTTTCGATCCCGAAAAAAACCATCCTTGGAACGTCCGGTTTTCCGCGCAGAAAATAGCGGAAATAAAGAAAGTGGATATTTCAGACGTACTCACGGCGACAACGGAAAACGCGGTCAGGCTGTTCGGATTGAAAGTATGATTTTGCGAAAAACGCCGTGAACGCGGCCCAAAAAGTTTTATAAACACCGAATGAAATAATGTGTAGAGGTTTTTACTATGACTGTCGTAAAGGTTTCTGAAAAGCCCAAGCTGAAAGACCCTATACTGATAGAAGGTCTTCCCGGTGTTGGAAACATCGGCCGTGTGGCTGTTGGCTATCTCATCAGCGAGCTCAAGGCAAAAAAATTCGCAACGCTCTATTCAAAGTGGTTTTTCCCTTTCGTCATGCTGCATGATAAATACAAGATCCACCTGCTGAAGAACGAGTTCTACTACTTGAAGGCCAAGGGGCGCGGGCAGAGGGACGTTATTTTTCTTATAGGGGACTGCCAGTCTCTCTCACCACAGGGACACTACGAGGTGACAGATAAAATCCTTGACTTCATCGAAGAGCTGGGAGTCAAGGAAATCATAACGATTGGTGGTCTTGCCACTGGTGACCTCGAATCCGCCGACCGGGTGATGGGCTCCGTTACCGACGAAAAGGTCAGGAAGAAATACGCGAAATACAAAATAGATTTCAGGGCGGGCGAAAAGGTCGGTTACATCGTCGGGGCCGCCGGACTGCTCCCCGGTCTCGGCAAGGAAAGGGGGATGGAAGGACTCTGCCTGCTTGGCCAGACGAGCGGATTTCCCATAGTCACGGACCCGAAAGCCGCAGAAACGGTTCTCGACGTGGTGGTCAGTATACTGAAACTGAAAATAAACATGGGCAAGCTTGAAAAGAAGGTGGATGAAATGAAGGATTTCATCAAAAAGGTCGAAGGCCTTCAGAGGAAGGCGCTCTCGGAACTCAGCAAGGGTCCCAAGGTTCCCTCGGGCGAAGAACTGAGGTACATCGGCTAACATTTTTAAAGCCAATCACACTATTAAATCGTGATTCTAATGCAAGAGTTGGGTGACATGAGGAAAAAAGAAGAATACTCGCACTACGAGAAGATAAGGATAATATCGGCCAGGGCCTTGCAGATCTCCCAGGGGGCCCCGGTGCTCGCGAAGATACCCAAGGGCATGATAAACCCTGTCGAAATCGCAAAAGTGGAATGGGAGAACAACCTCATCCCGATAGAAACCAGGCATAGGACATTCTGATTCTTTACGCTCCACTGCCAGGAACTTTCCCAGGCGCGGACGTCCGGCGTTAATTTCTCATTCCGATGTTCCGGGCTTTTATGTATGCTCTTATTAAAGCCCCGAAATCATATAATTTATTGATATACCGTGATACAGAACGTTAAACTTTACGTGATTTTGAACGGTTCAGGAACCTATGCGCTGCTCGTGAAACTGTGGACACGTTCCGGCGTCTATCAGGCGGAGGTCCCTCTCGCGGAAGGCACCCCGGAAAAGCTCAAAAGGCTGAGAAGCCTCTTTTCGTCCATAAGGCCAAACTTCATAGGCCTCAACGAAGAGGACTGGGTGTCATTCGATTCTTTCCTGTCGCAGTTGAATTCCAATAAGGAGATCGATCCCTCCATGAGCATGGCGCTGTCGCTGGCCTGCGCCAGGGCAGCCACCCAAAACGAGCTGTGGAAGATCAACGGAACGAAGAAGTGGTTCCCCCACATCGTAGGGTCTGTCGCGCAGGGGACTGACTGGAAAGAGTTCCTGCTTATACCCCACAGGGAGACGAGCGTCATGGACGCATTCGTGTCTCTCAGGGAAGCCTTTAAGGTCACGGGCGAAGAGCTGGGAAAGAAGGGATTCCTCAGGGGCAGGACGGCCAGCGGGGCATGGCTTACCGACCTGGACGACATAGAAACCCTCTACTTTATCGACCAGATTGCAAGAGACTGGAAGATGAGGCTCGGCATAAACATGAGAGCCACTTCGCTCTGGAAAAACAGGACTTACAATTACAACTTCGAGAGGATGGCGATAAGAAGCAGCCTCTCGGCCCATGAGCACGCGAGCCTGATATCGGCGATAATGGAGCAGTACAAGATATGGTACATGGAGGACCCCTTCCGCAGCTCGGATTTCCTGTCCCACGCGTACCTCAGCCACAAGCTCGAAGACACCATCATCTCGGGCTGCGAACTCTACGGTGCGCAAATCTCGAGGATAAAGAGGGGGGCCAAGAGCATGTCCACAAAGGCCGTATCGGTGAAACCAGATGACCTGTCAACGATATCCCAGCTGGCCGAAATATCCGAACTGACCAAAGGAAAGGGCCTCAAGCTTATGCTTTCCAGGTTCGACAGGGAAACATCCGACAACTGGGTCGCGGACCTGTCCGTTGCGTTCGGTGCAGACATGCTCAAGCTCGGGATTCTGGGTGTGGGGAACGTATCCAAATTCAACAGGCTGCTTGAGATATGGGAAGATTCTCCGGCCCCGAGGATGAGCCTTACGGGCCTGAAGGGATGATTCCCCTTAGTCCGGAAGCGGACCGGTCTCCTTTTTCAGCCAGCCCAGGTAGTCCTTTGAGCCGGAGGTGACGGGAAGCGCAATGAATTCCGGCACCTCGTACGGATGGTTTTCCTTGACCGTTTTTTCAAGCTCTTCAAGCCGGCTTTCGACGGTTTTTATGATCATCAGGTGCTCCCTGTTTTTCTCCAGCTTCCCCTTCCACCAGTACTTGCTCGTCATTCCTGATACCGTGTTCACGCACGCCGCGAGCCTCCTATTCAGAATCGCGTCTGAAAGGCCCTCCGCGGTCTTTTCGTCAGGGCACGTGACCAGGACAATCACATACATCACAGGACCTCCTGCACCTGCGTGGCGTTGTCGAGTATGAAATCAGGCCGCAGCTCTTCCGCCTGTTCCCTGCTCAGGGCACCCGTCAGGACGGCCACAGACTTCATTTTCGCCCTCTTGGCCGCGATTATGTCGGACATGGAATCGCCGACGTAAACGGCCTCATCGGGGGAGACGTTGAAATGGTTCATGATCTTAAGCAGCATGTCAGGGTTCGGCTTTCCCCTCTTGACCTGGTCGCCGCCAACCACGAAATCGAAATATTTCCTGAGGCCTAGCTTTTTAAGGAACCTGTTGAGTATGCGGTTGCTGTTTCCCGATCCCACGGCCAGCCTGCACTTCTTGCTGAGCTTACCCAGCACACCCTTGATGCCGCTGATAGGCCTGAAGGAGTCCGTGAAATCGTCGGAATTTGCAAGGTCCATGAAATTGGCGTACATGAGATCCAGAACATTGTCGCTTTCCCTGAACTTCGGGTGGGCGCTCCTGAAGACCTCGATGTAAGGCTTTCCGTAGTGCGGCCTTATGTCTTCGTAGGTGAAGCTTCTCCTAACGCCGGCAGCCTTCGACGCCTTGTTGAATATGCCGATCCACGCCTCGTTGGAGTCCACCAGGACCCCGTCGAAATCGAATATGATTACCTTTATCATGCAATCAACCGGTAAGTTCTAATAATCCCTTAACCTTTAAATTTTTACCCCTTTCCCCCGAACTGATTTTAAATTATAACCGTGCCTTCGAAATCTTCACCCGCTATCGCCTTTTTCAGGTTGTCGAGGTCCCTCACATCCAGAACGAAGGTCTTCATGCCCCTCTTCTCTACGATCTTTGCTGCAATCGGGTCCACTACGGTCTTCTTTCCGGGCTCCATGCCCTCGCTTTCAACCATCTCCCTGAGCTTTGACGCCTCTATCCTCTTGAGCAGCCTGGCGTCCCTGAATTTCTTCGGGTCCTTGTCGTATACACCCTTCACGTCCGTCCCTATGATGACGAGGTCAGCGCCCAAGGCTTCTGCCGACTGAAGCGTTACAGCATCGGTCGTCTGTCCCGGCTTGAAACCGCCCGTCACCACTATCTTTCCCTCAGAGAACGCGTCTTTCACCTCTTTCACGTTTTTTGGTATCCCGCTGAAGACGTTCTCTCCTAGCGCAAGCACGAGTACCGAGGCGTTCACCCTCGATGCCATTATCCCCACGAAGTGCAGCTTCTTTTTCGATGAGGTCAATGGCCTGGTGTCCTGTATCATCTTTCTGGCAAGCCTGCCACCGCCGACGACGACCAGCAGTTTGTGCTCCTCCGAAAGCTCGAGCAGAGCCTCCGAGAGCCTCTTAACGAACCTGTCGTCAGGCTTCTCGGAAGCTGAGAAAACGG
>JAUXKD010000012.1 GCA_030624445.1 Candidatus Aenigmatarchaeota archaeon | reverse complement strand
GGGCAGCTCGTTTGCCGCAATTGATGCTATGGGACAGAGTGGGGTTTTACAATCCATGGAAAAGGTTGCAACGGATGCTGCCACAAAGATAGCAGGACATTACGGAGGGCGAGTAACCGCCGAGGCGACGGAAGCCGCTGTAACTAAAGCTCTCGAACATTATTTGACTGGCACCACTGCTAAATTGGCTGTAGAAAAGGGTGTTAAATTTGCTGCTGGACAAGCCCTGGGGGAGGATCACTGGTGGTCTGATTACGCGAAGAAAGGAATTAGCGGGGCGAAGTCGATATCTTCATTCAAGCAAAGCATAACGCTAATTTCCGCGGCGACCACGTTCGCTCTGGGAGATGTCAAGGATGACTGCACGGGATACGTCGTCGCCGGCGGTATCATAGGGGCCATCTTGGCGCTCGCCAGCCTCCTTTCATTCGGCGCACTCTGCGCAGCGATACAGTGGCCGTGCCTTGTTATCACGATCATGGGTGCGATAGCCGTCATATACACTGCGATGAAAATCCAGCAGGACACCCAAAAAATCCAAATGGATATACAGAATGATCTCATCCTGGCTCAGACGGAGGTCGGGGACGACCTGTCGTTCTATTACTAGCGTGCCGAAATAATGAGAGTGATAAAATGAATAGAAAAAATGTCATGTTCGCTTCGGTTTTCCTGGCCCTTCTAGTTCCGGCCGCGTCCGCATTGGAGACAACGTACGTATCGATCAGGCCCAACACCGAATTCTGCACCTACGTCGTTTTCGGGGATTACGGAAGGGGGGAATACACCCTGATGATAGAAGATCCGGGGTATCCCGACAGCCCGTGGGTCGATGTGCACTTGGCGAGCTTCACGTCAGGCCCGAAAAACCCGGTGCTGATTCCCGTCTGCATCAACACGAAAGGCAGGAGTATAGGCGACGAGGTCCTGCTCAACTTCGCTATCGAGAGTCCGGATAAGGTCGTAAGGTACGATTACGGCGTATGCGTGAGCAATCATGAAGACGCCGATGTGGTTGAGTCCAGCGAAAATCCATGCGAGGCGGCAAGCTCGCACACGGACCTGTTCAGCTTTGACCTTATGGAATCCGAGATATATTCAGACCCCGGCGAGAAAGTCAACTTCACCCTTCTGCTGTCTTCGGAGTTCGACTTGCAGATATCACTGGACAGGGAGAGCGGGCCGGCGATGGATATAGAAAAGACGATTTTCCATACGCCTGGGGAGTACACTATCGGGTTATCGGTTGTCTCCCCGTCGAAGGCCGGCGATTACCCGTTCGTCATCGTCGCCAACGCGGATAACTGCGGCTACCCATCATGCGAGAAGAAGGTAACGGGTATCCTGCATGTCTCCAGGCCGAGCGTTCTTGAAGCGTTCAGGGTGGAACTGTCCCCGAAAAACAGAAACGTGGTTGGGATACGGTCCGCGAAATTCTACATAACCATACACAACTTCGAAGCCGACCAGACCTTCAGCGTGAACCTTGAATCGGACACGTCGCTAGTCACGGATTTCATACCGACGCAGATAAAGGTGGTCAGCGGCACGAGCAGGATGGTAGACTTCACGATCGCACCCAAAACGCCCGATCGTAAGGTGTATATTATCAGGACGTACGTTGAGAACGATCAGGGTATCAAGAAAACGGCTGAATCGTTCCTCACTGTTGATGAGGCCGCAGGGGACATTCAAAGATCGGCCGAGAGTGATCCGAGTCTCAAAAAGGACGCGGACGATTACGCCGACAAGTACAAGACCCTGCCCAGCATCGATGACTGGAAGAACATAAAGAGCATTAAGGATTCTCCAGGGAACGGGCAGCCTCCCGCAGCGGGTCCGCCCCCTGTCATCAACTGGGTCCTTATAGCGGCGGCGGCCGTGGCGGTGGCGGCCATAGTTTTTTACATGTACAAAAAGACAAGGGTAGTCGAGGAAACGGAAGATCCGTACCTCTGATATCGAGACATCCGGTTGTAGCCGAAAACGGGTCCGAAACAGTTTATATATAATTATTGACAAAAATATATAACAGGAGTGCATCATGCAGGAAAAAGCACAGGCCGAGTTCGCATTGATTCTGGGATTGCTCATAATCGCCGCTGTGGTCGGCCTCTACGCATACTCTGCCATTTATCCGATTTCTCCCCAACAGGCGGCGCTCACCGAGGACCAGAAGGCCGTCGCAAGCTTTGTGAACGACTTTATCAGAGGTGCTGCAACAAGCACCGTTTCAGAAATGTACAAGAACGGCGGTTACCTTGACGATTCACTTCCCGCAATGGGATATGTGAGCCACAGCGCGCTTGGGAAGAAGGTAGCCTTGTGGCAGTTGTGCGAATCGTACAATGTCCCTGACATAGAGCAGGAATTCGCAAAAGGTGTGAAGAAATATATCGAAAAGAACATGCCCGATTCCCAAAGCATAGGGGGCAGGACCGCTGTCTTCGGTAAACAGCAAATGACGGTCAGCAGCAAATTGTATGACAACAAGGTAACCCTTTCTGTGAATGTTCCGACGACCTTCGAGGGTAGCGCGTTGCCCCAGCCTTACACGGTGGACGTCTTCACGAAGCTTGGCAGGATATACGATTTTGCAAAGAACTTCGCAAGGATGCAGGCGGACTGCAGGGTTCTGGACAACAACCTGCTCCTGTCCCTCGCCCAGTCAGGCGAAACATCGAGGCCATGCTGGATCCCTATCGTGGGAAGTGCAGAAAGGTCGCATACCTTTACATGGACAAACCTGAGGGACTGCATGGAAATGCATGCCAAATACTCCTTGTCCAACACGCTGCTGGGAGAAGAGTACCCGTTGAGAGACGATAAGATCCCGGTCTGGGCTCTTGAATCGTTCCCCGTTCCTGCAATAATAAACTACGATGGTGTCGCTCAAGACGAGGGGGTATGCAGCGGGACCGCCACCGCCGACAGCAAGAAGTACGACGACCTTAGCGTAAACTTCTACTTCGGGGACGATAATGGTCTGGACAGGAACGAATTTTCGGCTCCGGATTATCTGAGAATACAGCCAAAAGTCGGGCCGTTCACGAGATATCTGTCAGGGTTGAGGGTTGCTGAATACATGCAGACATATTCCGTCCGTTATCCCGTAATAGTCAACGTGTGGGACAGCTCCATGGAGAAGAGTTTCAAGTTTTCGGTGTTCGTTTTTCTGGACAACAACAAACTGGGAAGTTGTTCAACGGTACCGCAGGTGTCTGCAACGCAGGGCTTGCAGGCAGCATCATATGTCGATAGGTGCGATAGCAGGGCTACGGAAGATGCCAACATCATGATAAGATACACGGACGGGTCGCCTGTGGTGGGTGCCACGGTTAATTTTTTCGGCTGCGACCTCGGAACGACAGGGAGCGGCCTTCCGATTCAAGTGAAGATTCCGCCCGTCTGGGGATCCTTGACTGTCAGGGATGGTCGTAACGATTACGTTCAGTGTTACTCTTACGAGACGCTGGCGAATGCTTTAGTGACTATACCAAGGAGCAAGAAATTCACCTTCAAATTCCACACCGTCAGCATCAGCAAGAGCGGGTCCGTATACACCATTGATTCGATTTCGGATTCGGACTCCAGGGTCGAAGTTGTGATGTCAAGAAGCGGGGACTCGTGCAGTCCACCAGAACCTGAATCCATTTTAAATCTTAATTCCGGCGGATCTTACGTCTCGGAACTGGAGGTCTCCAACCTTCCGGTTGACAGATACGACCTGAGTGTCGCCACATACGATGAGCAAAGTGTACTCGGATTCATCAACATGACGGCATTCACCCCGTCTGGGTCCGAGCTCAACATTTACGCGCCCAGCGTTTCAGGGTTCGCCGCCTCCGACCTTGACAACCTTCGAAACCTGTATGAAAGCTGTGGAATCGATCCGGTGACTCCAACTTCTTATGTTTATTCGAGTATGGTGGGGTGCTCATGGACGGCATAACCAAACGCCTGCTGCAGGTGGCGGCTGCACTGTGCACGTATCTTGTGATAAGCCTAACCGTCACGTCAGCCGTTGAAATAACAATATACCGGCAGATCCTGAGAGGAGACACTACAGCCACGACAGGCGAAAAGGAGGAAATAACCCTCGACACCGGCGTCCTTGTTGACAAGGGCTTCGAGTTCGTGCACGACCCCACTGACCACAGATGGGAAAAGGTGCAGGTCAAGATCGAGGCGATAGGGAAAGACCCGCTGTATTCCATCAAGAAGATTTATCTTTTCAAATGCAAGGACACGGACCCGCTCGGATGCGTTGATTACGAGCCTATTGAGGCTGACAGCTACCTTTCAGGTGATAAGGGTACGTTCTTCTGGAGCGACGTGTCTAGAAGCAAGAAAGCCAATTTCCTTATCCTGGTGAAATTCAACCGTGACGGGGAAGACTTCTGGGTGGGCTACTGGGACGAGGCCACAAGAAGTGGCGTCCAGAGTTTCGAGCATAAAACATACGACATATCCCACATCGACGTTTACGGGAAGCCGGGGATAGAGCCGAGCTGGATAAAGGACTTCATTGAGAAGTTCTACATGATTCCGGGGAACTGGATGGACAGGGCAGTCCTTGGTCCCGTGAACGGCAGACAGACGAGCGAGATTTACGAAATCGTCGCTGACAGCTCGGAGATAGACGTCCCGTATTTCGAAAAGTACAGGCCGTCGACATCAACGGTCAATCAGGTGACCAAGGATTACCTGATCGCGTTCGCCAAGGGAAGCATATCGAACCCGATCACGTTCTTTTCCAATCCACTTCCGGACTGCGGTGACGGGACCTGCGAGGTTGGAGAAAACACCGCCAACTGCTGCCCGGACTGCGGATGCCCGTCTCCGGGTCAGGAATGCACGACCAACAACGACTACCTGAACGGGCTGTGCCACACATGCGGCGACAGCGTGATTGCTCCTGTCGAGAACGTCACGAACTGCTGCGTCGACGCGGGCTGCCAGGCCGGCCTTTACTGCGACAACACTATGAACATTCCCTACGGCAAGTGCGTCCAATCAGAGTGCGGCAACAACGTGTGCGAGCCGTCCGAAGATTCCGGGAACTGTCCGGCCGACTGCTGGAACACGCCGGGGAAAACGTGCGCGGACTTCTACGGTCCCGGATATTATTACAATGATGGGCTGCGGGAGTGCATGCTGCCCGAGTGCGGACTCCGAGGCTGCGAGACTGGTGAGGACAACACGAACTGCTGCCTCGACTGCGGATGCCCGTCTGACCAGTACTGCAACACCGACCAGATCCGGGAAGGCGTCTGCGCGGCGCCCACGTGCGGCAACGCCAATTGCGAGCCCGGTGAGGACTACTCGAACTGCTGCACCGACTGCGGGAACTGCCCGGCCGATCCGTACACGGGGCAGTTGCAGGTATGCACGCAGAACGTTTGCCACCTCTGCGGCAACGGTAACATAGAGAGCCCAGTCGAAACCCCTGAAACATGCTGCCAGGACACGGGATGCACTGAAGGGTACTGCTCCGTCGGCGGGTCCTGCAAAGACGAGTCCGATATAGGGATAGCCGTGAAAATCCTTCCTGACAGGGTTGACTGCACGCAGGCCGGGGAGGTTGACATCAGGTTCACCTTCATCAACGGGCCGTCGTTCTTCAATTCCTTCGAATCAATCGCCTACACGTACGATAACAGCAGGTATCCTCTGTCGCAGTGCGTACAGCAAGGGGACATATACATGTGCAAGCTTCCGCTGACCGGATCGGAGACCTTCCAGGGATGCTTCGAGAAGGGGATGAAAGCTGTGTCCTTCAGCCTGCTGTTCACATACTTCGATGACAGCGCGGGGAAGAAATCGAACGACCTCGTATACAAGGAAGTCACCGTGCCTTTCTCCTTTGAGATAATGAAGGCCCGGCTCAGGACGTGCAACAAGAACGGGGCTTGCGAGCCTGGTTTGGGAGAGTCGTCAGAGTTCTGCTGCTGGGACTGCCTGTGTGAAGGTGGCCTCGTTTGTGCGGCCGCCAACTGCAAGGATGAGGGTCAGATCTCCCTCATCGTGAACCCGGAAGACCTGCCCGCGAAGAACAACATAGACTGCTCCCCCAGGAACGGGATGCAGCCGACTGAAGAATTCACTTTCAAGGCCCACGTGCAGAACATCCCCGAGAGCGCATACGAATCCTTCAACGTCCTGAACTGGAAGCTGGAGTATAATGGAAAGACTTACACCGCGCAGAACATTCCGGGATTCAGGTGCTCGGCCGTGACGACGGACTTCGGCCACCACACAGGGGATGTCGAATGCTCGATTCCGGTGTCGATGTTCCCGGCATGCCCGAATCCGCCACCTGCAAACCTGAAACTCACGCTCAACATAATGGGAGGGGGACTCGGCGGGCATTACGCCATGTACGAGGGGAAGCCCGTATCGGCGGATTTCTCGCTGGATTACGTCCAGGGCCTGCCGCTCTGCGGGAACGGTGAGCCAGACCCGGAACTTGGGGAGACCAATGACAACTGCTGCAGGGACATGGGCTGCCCGTCCGGCGACGTGTGCACCCTCTACTCTGGCTGTGTCGGGGAGGGTGAAATCGACCTTCAGGTGAGCATCGACCCTTCAGGCATAGACTGCACAAGGGAGCCGAAGGATAAGAGAGGCCGCAAGAAGGTCATAATCCTGGCCGACGCGACCAAGAAGCCCTATTCCCCATCAACGGCCGGTTTGGAGTTCGGCGACGCCTATCTCGACGACAGCCGGATCGAAGAGATGGGAGGGATGTGCGAGCCCGTTGTCAATTCAACCGTCTACAGCGTCTATGGCTGGAGATGCGAAATTCCCGTTGCCGACTTCAACCCGTTCTGCTGGCAGGCCGGAAGCCATACCGCTGATTTCGAGACCGTCATATCATGGCAGGACACGAACGGGAACAGGAAAACCAAGAAGATTGTAAAGCCGCTCTCGTTCTCTGTGGATATACCGAGAGAAAGGCAGTGCGTCCCCGACGGCGTCCTGAATCCGGACCTCGGGGAGATAATAGACCAGTGCTGTCCCGATGCGGGATGCAGCGGGGACAGGCTGTGCACAACGGACATAGTGTGCGTCGATCACAGCAGCATATCACTTGTGATCGACGACGTGTCTCCCGACTCTCTGGACTGTTCTGTTAAGGACGACCCTGATAACAAGGTGCTGATTACGACTCATATAGATAACATGCCTTACCGAAAGAACTACCTGGAATGGATCATGGCGTATGGCGATAACACATACACCGAGCAGTACTTCACATGCACTCAAAAAATACTGGGAGGCATCGAAACTAATACATACGATTGCGAAATGCCCGTCCACTTCTTCCCGGCATGCGCGACAGCGGGGAACCATGTGCTGAGCCTTACGGCCAGAGTGACCTACAGCGACTTCGCAGGAAAGGTGTTTCAGCGGGAAGCCAGCAGCGATTTCACGGTCAACGTGGGCACGGCCGGCCTGCCGAACTGCGAGAACGGCGTGTGCGACAGGTCATTCGGTGAAACCACCAGCAACTGCTGCATGGACTGCGGGTGTGCCAACAAGGACAACGTATGCTCGCTGGACGGGGCATGCTATTCGGAGGATCAGATAACGATGACTGTCGAGCCGGCGAGCCTGACCACCGACTGCCAACTTGCCCCGTGGGATATGGACACCTACAAGGTGAACAACTACCAGTGCATCTTCCAGGACGAGCTCAAGCTCAGGGCCCATATCAACCACAAGCCTTGGATGGCGTCCGTGATAGCGACGTCCTATGTCTGGGACGGAGAGAAGACCTACAGCGATGCCATGCAGGCAGGCGATGCTATAGCGGACGGCTGGTACCTTCATCTGATACCTGACCCGAGCGGCTCTTACAGGGTGAACGCGTTCATCGGGGACAAACAAATCAGCCGTCACACCATAAGCGATATCGAACTCACGATTCAGGTTCCTTCCAGCGACGACTATGACAAGATTGTGCAGGTCGAGAGCACAAACGACGTCAGCCTCACTGTAAACGAAATTAAAAACGAGGGCCTTCTGGACCTCGAAAAGACACTGACAGCCGCAAAGAAGGCCATGGAAAGGGCGAACAGGATAGTATGCGGTGTGGTGGCTCTCATTGGGATATGCACGGCATGCTCTATCATGGCTGGAGCTGCTTCAAAAGCTTCTGGTGCTACTCCTGATGATAATAAATTTGGAGACTGGGGGAAAATATTAGATAAATATAAACCACTTCTAAATGGTAATATACCATCTTCTAATGGTGCCGGTCCTTCTTCGAACGGTGGTACACCATCTCCAAATGGTCAAGTTCTATCAGGTCTGAGTTCATTG